>NZ_JBMOWO010000077.1:0-10435 GCF_049310525.1 Pseudomonas sp. GZD-222 | reverse complement strand
TTGGGCGTTTCTTCGCGTTCGATCCGGTAGTGATCCTGGGTCTTCAACATGGCGTTGCCCGACACCGGGGTCTGGCGTAGCGCGGCGGTCTGGTCCCCAGCCTCCTTGCCGTGGTTCCAGCGTTCGCGCTCAACCTCCAGAACCACCCGGGTGGGACTGTTGTGCACGTAGATCCATTGGAAGCGGGCGGCCGGATTGCCCAGGGCGTTGCTCTGGCTGACATCGTCGGGACGGTCCAGGCCGGCGCGGGTGGGCGTGCCAGGTTGCGCTTCGCCGCCGAACATCTGCGGCGCATGGGGCGGGTTCAGCGCCTCGGCATTGACCAGGCGCGTTTGCTGCTCGGGGATCGGCGCTTGAGAAGCGGCGGCGGCCATGCTCCAGCCACCGGGGTAACGCGGCTCACCGGCGGCGCGCAGGTATTCCAGCCCCGGCGCCTTGCCGACCAGCACCGGGGCACCGTCACGCTGGCGCTTGGTCCACAGGCGTTGATAGAAGCCCTGCGCGTGCAGGGCGCTCATCGCCGCGGTGCCGTCCGGCAGGCTGTCCGGCACGCCGTAGGTGCCGATGCCTTCGACGTCGTCCAAAGCCACGGTGGTGTCGTCGGGGCAGAAGTACAGGTAGACCTTGCCGCGATTGTCGCGCTCGGAAAATACCCTGAGGTTTTGCGCTTTATCCAGCCGGGTGCCTTGCCCGGCCGACCAGCGCGGGCCGCTGCGGCCGCCATAGGTGGCGAGTTCTCTGAGCTCGGCCAGCGCTGGCCGTGGATGCTTGTTGCAGGTGACGGCGCTGACGATGTTGATCAGGGTCGCCAGGGTGTCGTGGTCCTCGGGCGTGACCTTGGGCAGCACGCTGTAGGGCGAGGCCACCATGATCAGGGTGTCGGCGCAGCGCTCGCCCTGGTCGACCAGCATGGCCTGGGCCAGCAGGCTGATCAGGGTGCCCTGGCTGTGGCCCATGACGGTGATGGTGTCGTTGGCCGACACCCGGCGGATCTCGCGGATCAGCATGGCCAGGCGGGCGGCGGCCAGGACGAAGTAGCGCCGATGAGGCGCCTGGCCCATGTACAGGGTATTGGGCAACTGGGTTTGCGCGACATGGCGGATCAGCTTGTCGAAGCCCTTGCCATACATGTCCAAGAGGTTGTTGGTGGCATTGGCAAAGAAGCCGCCGCCTTTGGCGAAGTGGCGGTCCAGGCGGTTGTTGTAGATGTCCTGGTACTGGTCGCGCAGCTTGACCGGGTCGTCGTTTTCATCGCGCTTGATCTCGTCGGGGGCGGCTCGGTAGCCCCAGTAGAACGGGATCATCAGGCTGCGGGTTTTCGGAGTGTCAGTATCGCGGCGATAAAGATGCGTATCTGGGTCGTCGAGGATACGTTTCTGAATGTCACCGAGTTCTTCATAGGGATGTTTCTTGGCCTCTTGGTAGGCTGCCCCATAACGCCCCGCCTTGAGATCCGGCCGATCCAGGCGCTCATTGACACCTTGGCACAACCCCGTCTCCACCGATTCGTAAGAGGCACCCGGGTCATTGACGCCGTGGAGGAAGATCACCACGCCGGGCAGGTCGGCGGGCACCTCCATTCTGATCGGTGTGTGACTGTTGGGGATCAGGCGTGTGGTTCGCTCTGCCACGCAGTACGGCTCGCGATTGCTCATTGGCATCCCCCTTTGAACTCAACGCGCGCAGACAGAATTGTCAGATCCATTAACATGTGTACTCCGAGTTGAATGCAGTCTCGGTTTCCCGAGGAAGAAGTCGCGTCAGCACTAACGAAGCATGTGATTTGAATCTGTCGCTCTGCGGTCTGTCTGCAGAGGGATTCCGACATCTGAGTGGGAATTCGGAGAATGGATCGTGGGAATATTCGTACGGCTAGAAGGAAGATCCATGACTATCGAGCGCTGATAGCCATGGATCCAGACGTGAGGGGGAAGTTGGAAGGGGTAGTGGACTTACAAGATCTGTTCAATCCGGTACAGGCAAGCGCTGTTATTTGGACAAAAACCGCATCCCTTCCTCCAACCCGCGCAAGGTCAGCGGAAACATCCGGTCCTCGATCAGCTCTCGCACGATGTTGGTCGAAGCGGTATACCCCCAGGTGTCCTTGGGATAAGGGTTGATCCAGATAAGCTTCTTGTACTTCTCCATGAAGCGCTGCATCCACACGTAACCGGCTTCTTCGTTCCAGTGCTCGACACTACCGCCCGGCTGGGTGATCTCGTAGGGCGCCATCGCCGCATCGCCGACGAACACCACTTTGTAGTCGGCGCCGTACTTGTGCAGCAGGTCCATGGTCGAGGTGCGCTCGGAGGTGCGGCGCATGTTGTTCTTCCACACCGACTCGTAGACGAAGTTGTGGAAGTAGTAATACTCCAGATGCTTGAACTCGGTCTTGCAGGCCGAGAACAGCTCTTCGCAGATCTTCACGTGAGCGTCCATCGAGCCGCCGATGTCGAACAGCAGCAACAACTTGACGCTGTTGCGCCGCTCCGGGCGCATCTGGATATTGAGCAGGCCGGCATCGCGGGCGGTGTGGTCGATGGTGCCGTCGATGTCCAACTCTTCGGCCGCGCCCTGGCGCGCGAACTTGCGCAAGCGGCGCAGGGCCAGCTTGATGTTGCGCGTGCCCAGTTCGACCTGATCATCGAGGTTCTTGTACTCGCGCTGGTCCCAGACCTTGACCGCTTTGCCCTGGCGTTTGCCGGCATCGCCAATGCGAATACCTTCAGGGTTGAAGCCGCCTGAACCGAACGGGCTGGTACCACCGGTGCCGATCCACTTGTTGCCGCCGGCATGGCGTTCCTTCTGTTCTTCCAGGCGCTTCTTGAACTCTTCGATCAGCTTGTCCAGGCCGCCCAGGGACTGGATCTGCGCGCGCTCCTCGTCGGTCAACGAGCGCTCGAACTCCTTGCGCAGCCAGTCTTCGGGAATCAGCGCTTCGAGGTGCTGATTGAGATTTTCAAGGCCTTTGAAGTAGGCGGAGAAAGCCCGGTCGAACTTGTCGAAATGGCGTTCGTCCTTGACCAGGATCGCCCGCGACAGAAAGTAGAACTCGTCCATGTCGGCGAAGGTAACCCGCTGCTTGAGTGCATTGAGCAAATCAAGCAGCTCGCGTACCGACACCGGCACTTTGGCCGCGCGCATTTCATTGAACAGATTGAGCAGCATGGCAATTGCCCCCCGGCTCAGCGGTTACCGCGACGGCTCATGAAGGCCAGGCGCTCAAGCAGTTGCACGTCCTGTTCGTTTTTCACCAGGGCGCCGGCCAGGGGCGGGATGGCCTTGGTCGGATCGCGTTCACGCAGCACCGCTTCGCCGATGTTGTCGGCCATCAGCAGCTTGAGCCAATCGACCAGTTCCGAGGTGGATGGTTTTTTCTTCAGGCCCGGCACTTTGCGCACGTCGAAGAACACGTCCAGTGCTTCGCTGACCAGGTCTTTCTTGATGTTCGGGTAATGCACATCGACGATCTGCTGCAGGGTGTCGCGGTCAGGGAAGGCGATGTAGTGGAAGAAGCAGCGGCGCAGGAAGGCGTCCGGCAGTTCTTTTTCATTGTTCGAGGTAATGATGATGATCGGGCGCTGCTTGGCCTTGATCGTCTCGTCGGTCTCGTAAACGTAGAACTCCATCTTGTCCAGTTCCTGCAACAGGTCGTTGGGGAACTCGATGTCGGCCTTGTCGATTTCGTCGATCAGCAGGATCACCCGCTCTTCGGATTCGAACGCTTCCCAGAGCTTGCCTTTCTTCAGGTAGTTGCGCACGTCGTGGACTTTGTCCACGCCCAGCTGCGAATCGCGCAGGCGGCTGACCGCATCGTACTCGTAGAGGCCCTGGTGGGCCTTGGTGGTCGACTTGATGTGCCAGGTGATCAGTTTGGCGCCA
Organism: Pseudomonas sp. GZD-222; assembly: GCF_049310525.1. Taxonomy (NCBI): domain Bacteria; kingdom Pseudomonadati; phylum Pseudomonadota; class Gammaproteobacteria; order Pseudomonadales; family Pseudomonadaceae; genus Pseudomonas; species Pseudomonas sp. GZD-222. The sequence continues at coordinate 6,553 of NZ_JBMOWO010000077.1, read as the reverse complement.
AAGGATTCGGCCAACTGTTCGGCGAGCATGGTCTTGCCAGTGCCGGGTTCGCCCTTGACCAGCAGTGGCCGTTCCAGGGTGATCGCCGCGTTGACTGCCAGTTTCAGGTCGTTTGTGGCGACGTAGGTGCTGGTGCCTTCGAACTTCATGAACCGATCCTCTAACGTAATGCCGGGGTACATGGCCCCTGGCAGAAAAATTGTCATGCACGACTATAACGCGGGCTCTGGTCGACTGGGAACGCAGACGGCCCATTCAGTCTCTGAATGGCTCGTCACTCGGTGACTTAGTCAGACTTGGGCGGCGCCTGCTCATAGCGTGCGTTGAAGGCCTGGATAAAGCCGTTGCGCAGGATCTGCAAGAAGGCTTCGAAGGCACTGATATCACTTTTATGCACGCTACCGCTCAGTTCCACGCGGGTGGCGAACTGGTTCTTGCGCTGATTTTTCAGCACCGTTTCGCTACCGCCGACCAATGCCTCCCAGATCGAGCGGAAAAAGCCTTTGTCTTCGTTTTTCACGTCCTGCTGCCAGTTGAACACATCGACGTCGCGCAACAAGGGCTTGATGTAACCCGTGAGCCGGCCTTTTTCGGCTTCGGCCTCGATCACCAGGTCACCATGGCCGGCATTGAAGTCGAACTTGCCGTAGGCACTGGCGAAGTCATTGAGCCGGCGCAACTGGATGCCGGTGGCGCGCAGGCGGAACTGAAAGTTGTCGAAATCGCTGAACGGATCGAAGGTGGCACTGCTTTCCACCGCGGCATCGCCCAGCAGGCGGGCCTTGCCAGTGAAGCGGGCATCGCGGCGGCCCTTTTGGTCCTCGACGTTGGTCAGGTTGCGGATGCTGGCCTCCAGTTGTGTGGCCTTGAGGTCGACCGGCGGTTTGGAGTTGAAGTTGCGAAAGGTCAGGGTGCCGTTATCGATACGCACTTCGTTGAGGGTGATGGGCAGCAGTTTCTCCAACTGTTGGCGCCAGTCAGTCCCCTGGCCTGTCTGCGTCGTCTGCTTGCTGGCGCCGTCGACGAAGTTGAGCTCGGGGCGCACAAAAAGCACTTCGGCGACCACCGCGTGGTCATACCAGAGCGCATGCCAGCTGACCGAAAGGTCGATCAACGGCGCCTGGAGAAACGGCACCGGCACCTTGCCGCTGGTCTTGACGATGGTCAGACCGTTGATCTTGTATGCGCCGCGCCACCACGCCAGATCGACGTCTGCCACCTGACCGCGGTAGTCGCCCATCTCGGCAAGCTTGTCGTTGAGGTAGTTGCGCACCAGCATTGGCAAGGCCAGGTGCAGGGCCAGCAGTAACAGGGCGATGCTCAGCAGCCCCCACAAAGGCCAGCGGTAGCGAGGTTTCATCAGTGACAGTTTCCGGCAGGCTAGTAATCGGTTGACCCCCGTCAACGGCACGGGTTCGGTGGATGTGGACGCACTGGCGCTGCAGGCTTACCCTTTAAGTTTTCCTGCCGGTGCTTAAAAGGACCCCGCCATGAGCCGTATTTTTGCTGACAATGCGCATTCCATCGGCAACACGCCGCTGGTGCAGATCAACCGCATCGCCCCGCGCGGCGTGACCATCCTGGCCAAGACCGAAGGGCGCAACCCGGGCTACTCGGTCAAATGCCGGATCGGCGCGAACATGATCTGGGACGCGGAAAGCAGCGGTAAGCTCAAGGCCGGCATGACCATCGTCGAACCGACTTCGGGCAACACCGGGATCGGCCTGGCCTTTGTCGCGGCTGCGCGCGGATACAAACTGCTGCTGACCATGCCGGCGTCGATGAGTATCGAGCGGCGCAAAGTGCTCAAGGCGCTGGGCGCCGAACTGGTGCTGACCGAACCTGCCAAAGGGATGAAAGGGGCGATTGAAAAGGCCGGTGAAATCGTCGCCAGTGATACCGCCCAGTACTTCATGCCGGCCCAGTTCGATAACCCGGCCAACCCTGCGATTCACGAGAAAACCACCGGTCCGGAGATCTGGAACGATACCGACGGCGCGGTCGATGTGCTGGTTGCGGGGGTCGGCACCGGTGGCACCATCACCGGCGTATCGCGCTACATCAAACAGACCCAGGGTAAGGCGATCCTTTCTGTGGCCGTCGAACCGCTGACTTCGCCGGTGATCACCCAGACGATGTCCGGCCAGGAGGTCAAGCCCAGCCCGCACAAGATCCAGGGCATCGGTGCCGGCTTTGTGCCGAACAACCTCGACCTGACGATGGTCGATCAGGTCGAGCTGGTCAGTGACGAGGAGTCCAAGGTCATGGCCTTGCGCTTGATGCAGGAGGAGGGGATCCTCTGCGGGATTTCTTCGGGTGCGGCGATGGCGGCGGCCGTGCGTCTGGCAGAAAAGCCGGAGATGCAGGGCAAGACCATCGTCGTGATCCTGCCCGACTCGGGTGAGCGTTACCTGTCGAGCATGCTCTTCAGCGACCTGTTCACTGACCAGGAAAACCAGCAGTAAAGCGCCCTGGCGCTGATCAAGGGCAATAATCAGCGCCGGGCTTTGTTGCAAAATCCTTAATACTGAATGATGGCCAGGGTTATTTTTACCGTGGCCAGATCAGTTTATGATGATCGATTAATCCGGCAGCGATGGCCTGATCGAAATTCCAAGGAGTGTTGCATGACTGTTTCCTTTGTCGCCAAGGCAGGTGTTTTGCTGTTGTTTTTCGGCAGTACGTTGTATGTACACCTGCGCGGCAAGGCGCGATTGCCGATGTTGCGCCAGTTCGTCAACCATTCGGCGCTGTTTGCCCCTTATAATGCCTTGATGTATCTGTTTTCCGGCGTGCCCTCCAAACCCTACCTGGACCGCAGCCGTTTTCCCGAACTCGATGTACTCAAGGACAACTGGGAAGTTATCCGCGAAGAGGCCATGCACCTGTTCGACGAGGGTTACATCCGTGCCGCCGAGAAGGACAACGACGCCGGTTTCGGTTCGTTCTTCAAGAAAGGCTGGAAACGCTTTTACCTGAAGTGGTACGACAAAGCCTTGCCATCGGCCGAAACGCTGTGCCCCAAGACCGTCGAGCTGGTCAACAGCATTCCCAACGTCAAGGGTGCGATGTTTGCGTTGCTGCCGGGGGGCAGTCATCTCAACCCGCACCGTGATCCCTTTGGCGGTTCGCTGCGCTATCACCTGGGCCTGTCGACACCCAACTCCGACAACTGCCGAATTTACGTTGATGGTCAGGCCTATGCCTGGCGCGACGGTGAAGACGTGATGTTCGATGAAACCTACGTGCACTGGGTGAAGAACGAAACTGAAACCACCCGGGTGATTCTGTTCTGCGACGTCGAGCGTCCGCTCAACAGCCCGTTGATGACCCGCATCAACCGCAAGGTCAGTGCTTTCCTGGGTCGCGCTACGGCACCGCAGAACACCGATGACGAACGCGTCGGCGGGATCAACCAGGCGTATGCCTGGAGCAAGCGCTTCAGCAACGTGATCAGCAGCCAGGTCAAACAGTTCAAGCGTGCCAACCCCAAGGCCTACCGGGTATTGCGTCCGGTGCTGGCGGTGGTGGTTGCCTACCTGTTGTACCGCTGGTTGTTCTGAAACAGCATCGCGGGGCAAGTCGAGTCGTCGCACCGCCGCTCCCACCGGTGGGAGCGGGCTTGCCCCGCGATAAACTCACCGCTATAGTCAGACCCACTTCACCCTCACCAAAGACCTGCTCATGCCAGCTTCCCCACTCAGCACCGTATTCGCTACCGCGCCCGACGCGGTTGTGGTTGTGCGTGGGAGTCAGCAGCCGGCCATGATCAGTCACTACCCACCACCTGTCAGTAGCGTGGTTGTGTGCGTTGTCGCACCGCCAGGCGTGGTAGTGCTGGGCTAAGCGGCCAATCGCTGCGTCCCGTCACACCTGCACCCTACTGAATACGGTTGGCTGCCCCTAACAGGCAGCACCGTTCGGCTTATCTGCCCGAATTACAGGTGGCATTCATGTTTGTTTTCTCGAAAGAATCCGTGGCCTCGGCGGCCACCACCAGCCTGTTCGTCCTGCTCTGGAGTAGCGGGGCGATTGTCTCCAAGCTGGGTCTTGCCCATGCCAGTCCCTTTGCTTTCCTGTTGCTGCGCTCGGCCCTGGCCTTGTGCGGCCTGTTGCTGCTCGCGCCCTTGTTGAAGTTGCGTTGGCCGCGCGGGCGGGCAGCGGTGCTGCAGGCGCTGGCTACCGGCTGCGTGTTGCTCGGCGCCTACCAGATTTTCTATCTGCTGGCGCTGAACACCCAGGTAACTCCCGGTGTCATGGCCACGGTCATGGGCGTGCAACCGATCCTCACCGTGATGCTGATGGAACGTCAGCGCTCCTGGAGCCGTCTGTTCGGACTGGGGCTGGGGTTGAGTGGTCTGATCATGGTGGTTTACCAAGGCATCAACCTGGGCGGGGTGTCGCTGACGGGGATGCTCTTTGCCTTGCTGGCACTGGCGAGCATGACCTGTGGTTCGATCATGCAAAAGCGCATCACCAGCAATCCCATGGGCACCTTGCCGATGCAGTACATCGCCGGGCTGCTGATGTGTGCGCTGTTTGCACCGTTGCAACCGCTGCAGGTCGAACTGACCGGCAGTTTCATCGGCGCTTTGCTGTGGATGGGCCTGGTGGTCTCGCTGCTGGCGACCCTGCTGCTGTACCGGCTGATTGCCCGTGGCAACCTGGTCAATGTCACCAGCCTGTTCTACCTGGTGCCCGCGGTGACGGCGATCATGGACTACCTGATCTTCGGTAACCGCCTGGCAGCGCTGAGCTTGTTGGGCATGGGCTTGATCGTGATCGGCTTGTTGTTTGTGTTCCGCAAACCTGCGGTAAGCGCTGCACAACTTCAGGCCGACTAAGCCCCATCGCCGCCCGGCGCTTGCCGGGCGGCGATGGCTTCAGAAGTAGTAACCAATGTTGATGTTGGTGCGGTAGTACCAGTCGTTGCTGCCGACAGAGCTGGTGCTGGTCCAGCCGGTGCCATTCTCCGCGCCACCGAAGGGGTTGGCGTTCTTCGCCCAGGTAAAGTCGACCCAGGCCATGATCGGCATGGCCAGGAATTGCGCACCCACGGTAAACATCTGTGAATCGTCCCAGCCGCTCTTGTCTTTCATCATCCGGCTGTAGTCGTTGTACAGCTTGATCTTCTTCAACTGCCCAAGGCTGGGGGTGAAGATGTCGTAGCCGACGTTGAGCGATGCGATGGTGGCCTTGGAGGCGATCAGGAAGGCCGGGGTCAGACCGTTACCACCCATCAATACCGAGTCGTTGCTGACGCCGTCGGGGTTCTGCGGATCGTACTCGTAGCGAATGGCCTGACTGGTGACTGTCCACGGTCCGGCGTTGACGATGGCATGCACGCCAGCAGCCCAATAGTCACCGTCATCGCGGGTCGTGGCGTTGTAGAGTTCAGCCGCCGCCAACGAGGCGCCAACCTCGGTTTTCCAGCCCTCTCCCGTAAACGTGCGGGCGACCCGCGCGTTGACCTGGTTGCGCTTCTCGTTGTCCTGGCGCGACTGGGTAAAGGCTACGGCGTTATCGTCCAGGTCGGCATAACGGCCGACTTCCGGCGAATAGCGGATGCCGCTGGGCAACATGCGCGGGAAGTAGCCCAGTTGCAGGTCCCAGTCCTTGTCCTTGTAGCTGTACTTGAGACCGCTCCCGGCGCTGACGCCATAGCCCATGAAAAACGGAATGTGGTAGCTCCAGCCGAACTGTGGGTAAGGCTCCAGGCCGAAGGGCTTGAACGGTGCGCCGACCTGCAGGTTGGCGTTGGGGGTGAAGCGGTAGCCGACATAGCCGCGGTCGATGGAGCGTTTGCCGTCATCCTGGAACCAGTAACCGACATCGCTGAACAACTGCTTGTGGGTAGCCTGTACATCGATGCGGAAGGTATCGAAGAGGAAGCGGCCATTGTTTTCGGTGGTGTCCCAGTGTTCATCCCGGTAGTTCACCCGCAGGGCGCCGCCGATATCCAGCGAGCTCTGGCCGTCATAACTGCGCCAGGCGATATGCGGAAAAGGCTTCTTCACCGCTGGCGGTTGGTCGGGAGCGGCCGGGCCGGGTTCGGAGGCGAAACTTGTGCAACTGCTGAGGATCAGGCCCAGGCTTACCACGTACTTGTTCATATCAATGCCCTGCAAGGTTGAGCCATTTCTGTGGGCAACAGCTGTCCGCCGCCTTGAACTAGGCGTTTAAACGGAATCAGCAATGGCGCGCACTTGGCTGGAGGTGTTGGTTTTTATTGTTTTATAGGCGGTACGTTGTTTGATGGTTGAACTCTAGAGGGTAAGAGCAGGAACTGTGCCAGTGCGGATGAATGCCTGATGGTTGTATAAAGGCTATATAAAACAATTATTTATATTTGAAACAGATGAAGTTGTACCGTGGGTGGAACGGGGTGGACTTTAAGTAACAGCGGTGTGCAATAACAGTGCGGTTTAAATGCACAAGGCGCTGTAATAGCGCCTTGTTTGTTTTATAACTGAATAATTCCCCCCCCCCCGGGGGGGGGGGGGGGGGGGGGGGTGGGGGGGGAGGGGGGTGGAGAAGAACCAGGAAGGAGAAA
>NZ_JBMOWO010000076.1:0-16089 GCF_049310525.1 Pseudomonas sp. GZD-222 | reverse complement strand
GCGCGTCAAGCCGTTTCCCCCCCCCCCCCCCCCTCCCCCCCCCCCCCCCCCCCCCCCCCCCCCCCCCCCCCCCCCCGCTCCCACCAGCAAAAGCAGTTACAGGTCGAGCACCATGCGCCGGCTCTTGCAGCCGGACACACAGACCATCATCGAGGTGTTCGCCGCCCGTTCGGCCTTGGTCAGCACGCCGTCGCGGTGGTCGATATCGCCTTCAAGCACCCGGGTCTCGCACGACCCGCAGACCCCTTCGCGACAGCTGTACTCGATGTCGCAGCCTGCTTCGAGCAGCACATCGAGCAGGTTCAAGCCCGGCTCAATGTTCAACGTCTTGCCCGATTTTTTCAGTTCGACGCTGTAGCTGTCCTGGGCATCTTCGGCTGGCGCCAGTTCGGCTGCAGCAAAGCGTTCGATATGCGCATGGGGATAGCCAAGGCTTTCGCAGGTGCTTTCGAAGGCATCGAGCATCGGTGTCGGGCCACAGCAGTAGAAGTGCGTATCACGTGGCTGGTCGGCGAGATAACGCGCGAGGTCCGGCACCGTGCCTTTCTCGTCGTTGAAGTGGTAAACCACCTTGGCATCGAGGCCGCTGAGTTGTTCGAGCAGCGCCGCTTCCTTGCGAGAACGGGCGCAGTAGATCAGCTCAGCGGATTTACCCAGGGCCAGCAACTGGCGGAACATGCAGTAGATCGGGGTAATACCGATACCACCGGCGACCAGCACGTTATGGCTGGCGTGCGGGTCGAGGGCAAAGTTGTTGCGCGGTTGCGAGATGCGCAGCTGCGTGCCGACGCGCAGTTGCTCGTGGACGAAAGCCGATCCGCCACGGCTGTTGCGGTCGCGCAAGATGCCGACCACATAACGCCCCTGATCACTTGGCGAGTTGAGCAATGAATAGCTGCGCACCAAGCCGTTGGGCAGGTGCAGGTCAATGTGCGAACCGGCTTCGAATGGCGCGAACACGGTATCGCCCCAAGGGCGCAGTTCGACGCTGATAATGCCTTCGGCTTCGTGGCGCAGGGTGTGCACCAGCGCTGTGATGGTAGAGGAGTTGGACATCATTCACCTCGTGGCGCAGTGCGCATGTCAATGTCGAGCCGGGCGCTGGCTTCGATTTCCACCACCAGTTCCGGGAACACCAGAGCGCTCACTTCGACCAGGGTGGAGGTGGGGTAGCAGGCGAAGCCGGCAAAGAAGTCGCGGCGGGCGCGACTTACTTCGTCCTTGTCGGCAATCCGGGTGAGGTAAATCGTCAACCGGTAGATATTACCGATGTCGCCGCCTGCCGCTTGCACCAGCGCCAGCACCTTGTTCAGCACCACCAGGGTCTGGGCATAGGCGTCGAGTGGAGTGCCGGCTTCGGCGGCCAGGCGGGTGGCGGGATGCCCGGTCATGCCGGACATCACCAGTTCATTGCCGAGCAGCAGGGCGTTGGACCAGCTGGCCGTGGCCAGCTCGGCCACCGCCTGCGCCTGAATACGCTGCACGGCCTGGCTCATGACAGCTGCTTCGCTTCGATCAGCGCCAATTGTTCCTTGGCCTTGCCCTTGAGGTAGCGGCGCAGGCGCACCACACCGAGGTCATGTTGGTAGAGGTTTTCGCGCTGGTTGGCGTCGGCTTCCATGAACTCCAGCAGCACCCGGTCTTGTTCCAGCACGGCCCAGTGGCGCGCCTCCAGGCGATTCTTGTAGAGGAAGCGCCAGGTGTCGCGCTGCCAGCCGGTCAGCGGCCGGGCGCGCCAGTGAAACACGGCGGACAGGCTGCGGCTGCTGGGGGTGTAGCTGCCGATGATGGTGAAGTTGCCGCCCGGGCCACCGGTTTTCGGATAGGGGATTTCCAGGCGTAGCCAGTGGCAGCCGTTGTCGAGGAATTCGGTCCAGTCGAAGTTGACCCCGCGTTGGCCCTCTTTCTCGAAGAAGAAGCCCTGGTCGGTGTCGCGGGTGACGAATTTGGCGGTGGCTTCGCCTTCGCTCATCGAGTGCGACATCTTGTGCAGGTAGGTGCCGTGCATCGGGTCCATGACGTTGTCGAGCACGTAGCGGTAGTCACCTTTCCACTCGGTGTAGCAGAGGAAGCTGCTCCACTCGGGCGAGGTCAGTTGTTCAGGCAACACCAGCTCGGGCGGCGTCTCCAGGTGCGGGTCGGTGGCGTTGAAGAGGAAGATCGCACCGGCGGCTTCGCGGGTGTGGAACATGCGTGTCGGGCGGCTGCCTTCGAGTTTGCAGCCGGGGCTGCCGGGGACTTTGGTCACGGTGCCGTCGCAGCGGACTTCGACGCCGTGGTACGGGCACTGCAGGCGGTCACCCAGCACCGGGCCCTGGGACAGCGGAGCACCCCGGTGCGGGCAGTGGTCTTCGAGGGCATGCACGCTGCCATCGTTGTCGCGCCACAGGGCGATCTTGTAGCCCAGGCGCCGTACCGACAGCGGCTTTTCGCCGAGCAGCTCCGACGGCAAAACCGGGAACCAGAGGTCTTTGAGGCCGTTGGCCAGGTGATTCTCAACAGGGTCGACGGTGAATTGCATATTCATCTTGTTTTTACCTCCGGCGGGTCATGCGCCCAGCCGAGCCATCAGGGTTTTGTAGGAGTCTTCGGTCCATTCGCCGCTGGTCAGCGGGCAGGGCGGCCCGGCCAGGTTCAGGTGCGCGAGCAGCTCGGGCAGTTGGGTGACGCCATTGCCATAGGCGCGCTCGATGGAGTCGCCCAGCAGCTCCTCGAACGGGGTGTTGGGCCGTTTGCGGGCCTGATGCGGCTCCAGGTAACGTTCGGTGTTGCTCATGTCATTGACCTCCATTGCGGACCCGTTCGCGGATCATTTCGCGGACCGGGACAAAGTCGTACGTCGGATAGCATTCGGTGCGGAACACGCCCCAGGCGGCGCGTTCCAGTTCCACATTGACCTTGCTCAGCAAGCTCGGCGGCAGGCGCAGGGTGACGATCTGGCCCAGGCCCATGGCCACGGTCCAGGACACCACCTCGACACCTTCGGGCGGGAAGCTGTGCCACCAGCCCATGGTTTTCATATGCGCCTGGATCTGCTCCAGGTTCTTCGACTGGTCGTGCTTGAGCACGACGGTCAGCAGCATGGATTCGCTCATGGTCATCGGCTCAGGCGGCACTAGCGGTCGGTACGGTCCAGGCGTCGTAGCCGTAAACCCAGTCGGCATTGCCGCCGGCCTTGAGCCACTGATTGCCGCGCGAACCGATCTGGATCTGGCTGGTGCGCTCCAGGCGTGCCTGCTGATAGCCCTGCAAGGCGCCGGCAATCTGTGCCGCATCCGTCACACCGTGCAGATGACGGGCCAGGACCACGGCGTCCTCAATCGCCTGGCCGGCACCCTGAGCCATGAACGGCATCATCGGGTGGCAGGCATCGCCGAGCAGGGTGATCGCCCCTTGCGACCAGAATGGCAGCGGATCACGCTCGTACAGCGCGGTCTTGAGCACGTCGTCGCAGGCGTCGAGCAGGGCGCGGGCGTCGGCATGGAAGTCCTGGTAATGGCTGCGCAGCTCGGCGGCATCGCCTGCAGTGGTCCAGGATTCGAGGTGCCAGCTGTCCTGGGCGGTGGTGGCGAAAATGAAGATGTCGCGGCCCTGGTTCAGCGGGAAGGTGACGATCTGGCTCTGCGGATTCGGTCCCCACCATTTGGTGAAGGCCTGGATGTTCGGCACCTGCGCCACACGGCTGAGCGGAACCACGGCGCGGTAGGCAACCACGCCGGTGAAGCGTGGCTGCTCTTCGCCGAACAGCGCGTTGCGCACCACGGAATGAATGCCGTCGGCACCGATCAGCAGGTCGGCACGATGGCGGCTGCCATCCTTGAAGCGCAGTTCGACACCCTTGGCGTCCTGTAGGACCTGCTCGGCGCGTTTGCCGAACTGCACGTTCTGCAGCGGAAACACATCAGCCAGCGCCGCCAGCAGATCGGCGCGGTGGATGGTCAGTTGCGGCGCGCCGTACTGGCTTTCGGCGGCATCGGCCATTTCCAGGCGCGAGGTCTCTTCACCGCTGTCCCACAGACGGCTGATCCGGTGTGTCGGGCGTGCTGCCGGAATCCGCACGGCCGCGCCGACGCCGAGGCCGTCAAGGGCACGCACGGCATTCGGCGTCAGGTTAATGTCGGCACCGACCCGCAGGAAGGCTTTCGACTGTTCGAAAACCGTTACCTCGTGACCGGCCTGGCGCAGGGCGATGGCGGCGGTCAGGCCGCCGATTCCGGCACCGTTGATAGCGATGTTCAACGAAGACATGGGCGACTCCTGATCAAGGTTTCGGTTTGTCGGTAAGGAACTTGCCTTGCGGTGCTTCGACGTGCTGCTGGCGCCGGGTGTTGCCGTCGATGCCACCGGCAATCGCCCATTCGGCGAACACCGTCGGGCCGGGCTCGAACTCGCGTGGTTGCCAGTCGCCGGTCAGTTGGTCTTCGTCGGCGTAGTACTCGACCAGCGCGCCCGCCGGGTTTTTGAAGTACCAGAAGAACGCCGACGACACCGGGTGACGGCCGGGTCCGATCTCGGTGGTCCAGCCGCTGCGCGAGATGTGCATGCCGCCGCCGAACACTTCGTGCAGGTCGCGCACGGTGAAGGCCACATGGTTCAGGCCGGCGCGTGGCGCGGGCAGCTGGAGCATGAACAGGTCGTGGTGGCCGCCTTCTTCGGCGGTGCGCAGGAAGGCACCGCGATTGGGGTAGCGGTCCGAGGCCTGGAAGCCGAAGCGCTCGTGGTAGAAGGCTTCGCAAGCGTTGACGTCCTTGACGAAGAACACCACATGGCCGACCTCGATGGGCGTGGCGCGCTCATACACCGGCGCCGGTTTGTTGATCCGGCCCTTGGTCTGCCAGGTGTTGTGGCCGCTGCACTCGATCTCCAGCGTGCGCTTGCGGGTGACTTGCAGGCGGATAGCCAGGCCATTGGGATCGGTGCAGCCGATGCGCCCGTTGACTTCGACAAAGCCCGGGTCGTTGGCAATGCGCTGGCTGTACAGGGCCAGGTCAGCGGCGCTTTCCACCCCCCAGACCACCTCGCGCACGGTTGAACCTGGCTCAATGGCCGCAGGCAGGCCGGCCTTGTTGATATCGGCCAGCACCACCCGGCAACCGTTGAGGGTTTCGAAGATTACTTCGTCCGGTTGTTCGCTGACCTTGCTCAGACCCCAGTCACTGAAGAAGCGCACGCAGGTGTCGAGGTCTTCAACGCCGTAGGTGACTTCATCGATACCTAAAACACTCATGACCTTGCCTCCACACCGGCCCAGGCCAGTGGCTGTTCGTTCATGCCCCAATAGAGGCTCTTCTGTTCCATGTACTGGAGGATTCCCAGACGGCCTTTTTCACGACCCAGGCCGCTGTCACGCCAGCCGCCGAACGGGGTGGAAATGGAGAACTGCTTGTAGGTGTTGATCCACACCGTGCCAGCCTGGATCTTGCGTCCCAGGGCCCAGGCGCGTTTGTAGTCGCGGCTCCAGATCCCGGCGGCGAGAGCGTAGAGGCTGTCGTTGGCCTGTTCGATCAGCTGTTCTTCGCTATCGAAAGGCATCGCCACCAGCACCGGGCCGAAGATTTCTTCCTGGCAGGTCTGCTGGCTGTTGGTCAGGCCTTCGAGAATGGTCGGCGGGTAGAAGTAGCCGTGGTCGTAAATACTGCCGCTCGGACGCTGGCCACCGAGCAGCAGACGACCGCCTTCGGCCAGGCCCAAGGCGACGTAGCGTTCAACCGACTCACGGTGCGCGGCGCTGATCAGCGGGCCCATCTGCGTCGATTCGTCGGCCGGGTCACCCAGACGCAGACGCGCCGCACCAGCGACCAGGCGCTGCATGAACGGTTCATACAGAGCACGGGCAACGAACAAGCGCGAACCGGCGATGCAGGCCTCGCCCGAGGAACTGAAAATGCCGTACAACACGCCGGCTACGGCGTGGTCCAGATCGGCATCATCGAGGACGATGGTCGGCGATTTGCCGCCCAGTTCCAGCGACACCGGCATCATCTTGTCGGCGGCGATATGGGCGATGTGTTTACCGGTTCGGGTGCCGCCGGTGAACGATACGCGCTTGATCAGCGGGTGCTGGGTCAAGGCGTCACCGAGCAGCGAGCCTTTGCCCGGCAACACACTGATCAGGCCCTTGGGCAAGCCTGCGTCTTCGCAGATCTGCGCCAGCTGCAGGGCCAGCAGCGGGGTGATCTCCGCCGGCTTGATCACCACCGCGTTGCCGGCGGCCAGGGCCGGGGCGACTTTCTGCGCTTCACTGGCGATCGGCGAGTTCCACGGGGTAATGGCGGCAACCACGCCCATCGGCTCGTAGACGCTCATGCTGACGAAGTCGCCGCGCGACGGGGTGACGGTTTCTTCCAGGGTTTCGCAGGCGGCAGCAAAGAACTGGAAAGTGCCAGCGGCGCTGGCGACCAGGGCGCGGGTTTCGTTGATCGGTTTGCCGTTGTCCTGGCGCTGCAGTTGCGCAAGCTCTTCGCCACGTTCACGGATCAGTTCGGCGATGCGGTACAGCACGGCCGCGCGTTCGTGCGGTTTGCGCTGTGCCCAGCCGCTGTGCAGGAAGGCCAGGTGCGCGCCTTGTACCGCTTGCTCGAGATCGTCGAGGCTGGCGGCGTTAAGCCAGGCCACTGGCTCGCCGGTGGCCGGATAGCAGCTGGCGTAGCGGTCACCGCCGCCCAGGCGCCAGGTGCCGGCTATGCAGATGGGTAAGGTCTGTTCCAGAGTCATCAACGTTCCCCTAGATGGAAATGGCGTGCGCGTGGTTGCCCAGGGCACGGACCACGCTGTACACGGTCAGCGCCGAGGTTTTCGGGTTGGCTTGCAGCGGCTTGCCGCGCAGGCTCATCTCGAAGCCGCCAAAGGCGCCACGGGCTTCGAAGTGGTGGACGTTTTCTTCGCTCTGCGGGTCGGCGATCAGCGTTACCCGGGTGCGGTCCAGGCCCAGCCCGGCCAGCGACAGGGTGGCGGCGACGTTGGCGTTCTTCGGATACAGCCGCGCCGCTTCACGGGCGCTGCCGTGGAAAATCACCGTGGCTTCGCTGATCGCTTCCAGGTCGCAGACCTGCTCGGCCGGGGTGTTCTTCCAGGCCCGAGCCGGTTTACGACCGGTGTAGTCGACCGAGTCGAGGCCGCCGACCTTGGCCGCCGACAGCGCATCGATGCCACCGATGGCGCCGGGCAGTAGCTCGATGCGCGTATTGCCACGCGCTGCCGCCGCTTCCAGGCGCTCGACAAGGCCCGGCTCGGACAGTGCGCCGACCGAGACGATCAGGCAGGCGATGCCGCGCTCCAGCGCCGGCAACACGTGCTCTTCAATGGCCAGGTGACCGGCACACTCGACCAACAGGTCCGGGCGCGCCTCGGCGGGCAGGGCGGTAAGCACCTGCGGCGGGCGCTTGAAGCTGGCCAGGCGCTGTTGCACCAGGGCTTCGGAGCCGGCCGAGGCAATCACCTGCTCGACGCGCAGCTGCGGGTCGTTCTCCAGCAGTTCCAGCACTGCGACGCCGATGGCGCCGCAGCCGATCATGGTGATATTGAGCATGCTCAAGTCCTCAGGCCGTGGCTTTCTGGGCTTTGGTTTCGCTGTTGGGGGGACCGGCGAACTGGGTGGCGAAGCCGCCGACGCTGAGCATGTCGACTTCCAGCAGGAACGGGCCGCCCTGGCTCAGGGCGTTGTCGAGCAGCGGGCCGAAGTCCTTCAGGTCGCTGACCAGGCCATGGCGCAAGCCAATCGACTCGGCGAGCTTGGTGTAGTCCGGGGTGTGCAGTTCGACATAGGCATGGCGGGCGCCGTAGATGGCGTCCTGGATATTGCGGATCACCCCGTATCGCTGGTCGTTCATCAGCAGGATCACCACATTGGCTTTCTCCTGCACCAGGGTCGCCAGCTCACCGAGGTTGAGGATGAAGCCGCCGTCACCGGCCAGGGCGAAGACTTTACGCTGCGGGTCGGTTTCTGCCGCCGCGATGGCGGCGCCGATGCCCATGGCCAGACCCTGGCCGATACCGCCGCCCAAGGCATGCACGCCCGACTGCGGGTGGTAAAGGTTGAGCAGGCGGTTGCCCCAGATGCTGTTGGACAGGGTCACGTCGCGTACCCAGGAGAAGTTGCGCCCGGTCAGTGCCTGCAACTGTTCGACCATCGCTGAGTAAGGGCCCAGATCGGCGACCAGTTGCGCGCGGGATTGCGTGCGCACGGCCTTGAGTTCGTCGATGAAGCTCGGGTCGATGTTCAGCCGGCCTTGCAAGCGGTCGGCCAGGCCGTCGAGGGCCAGGGCCGAATCGCCGCAGATGAACAGTTCGCTGGAGTAGCTGCGGCCTTCGATGGCCGGGTTGGCGTCAATGCGCAGGGTGGTGCGCGGCAGCTTCAGGGCGTACTTGAAGGTCTCGTTGCTGCGCAGACGTGAACCGGCTACTACCAGGGCGTCGCAGGTCTGCAGGAAGCCTTCGACCAGCTTGTTCTGCGAGAAGGCGCCGAGGCAACGCTCGTCGTCTTCGTTGACCACACCGCGCCCCTGGGTCGAGGTGATCACGCCGACGCCCATGTCCAGCAGGCGCTTGACCTGCGGGCCGGCATGCCGGGCACCACCGCCGAGCCACAATAGCGGGCGGGTGGCGCTGGCCAGGCGTTCGGCGACCAGGTCGAGGGCCTCAGGTGCCGGTACCGCAACCGGGATTGGCAGCGGCGAGAGGTCGGTGGGCATGGGGATGAAGGTCGACTGGATGTCGATCGGAATTTCCACGCTGACCGGGCCGGTAGGGGCGGTGAGGGCGGTCTGCACGGCCAGCTTCAGCGTGCTCAGCGCGGTTTCCACGCTGCGCACGCGGAAGGCCGCCTTGGACACGGCCTTGAGCATGGTCAGCTGGTCGCGGGCTTCGTGGATGTAGGCAAAGTCCTGGTCCAGGTACGGGGTTTCGATCTGCCCGGTGATGTGCAGCAGCGGCGTACCGGCGGTCAGTGCTTCGACCAGGGCGCCAGCGGCGTTACCGGCGGCGGTGCCAGTGGAGGTCAGGCACACACCGAGGCCGCCGGTGGTACGGGCATAGGCGTCGGCCATGTTGGTCGCCCCGGCTTCGCCACGGGCCATGACGAAACGGATGTTGCCGCGCACGGCGAAGGCATCGAGGATCGGCATGTTGTGGATCGAGATCACCCCGAAGGCGGCCTTGACCTCGCATTGTTCGAGGAACGCGGTGATGGCAGCACCAACGGTGACAGTGTTTTCATTACGCATGGCGGGACAGGCCTCCAGAAACATCGATATGGCTGCCAGTGGTGTAAGCCGACAGGGGCGAAGCCAGGAACAGGATGGCCTGGGCTGCTTCTTTGGGCAGACCCAGACGACCCAGGGGAATGTGTTTGCGTTGCGCCAGTTGCGCGGTCCATTGCGACCAGTCGAGTTCGCGTTCTTCGCGGGCTTCGAAACGACGGCGCCACTGACCGGACTCGACCAGGCCGATGAGAATGCCGTTGACCCGGACACCTTTTTCCGCGAATTCGGTAGCCATCGAACGCACCAGGTTCTTCAGCCCGGCGCGCGCCGCCGAGGTGGCGACCATGTGCGGCTCGGGCTGGCTGGCCAGCAGCGAGTTGACGCAGACAATCGAAGCGCCGGCCTGGCTCTGCAGTTGTGGCAGAAAGGCACGGACCGGGTAGATCACCGAGAAGAACTTCAGTTGCAGCTCTTCGCTCCAGGCATCGTCGGTGGTGTCGGCGAAGGTCGAGACCCGGCCTTGTCCGGCGTTGTTGATCAATACCTGCGCCGGGCCCAGCGCGGCCAGGCTGGCGGCGGCAAAGGCGTGCACCGATTCGGCATCCAGCACATCGCACACCTGAGCCAGCAGACGGGCTTCGGGAAAGCGTTCACGCAAGCGTGCTTCGGCGCTGTTCAAGCGGTCCTGATCGCGGCCGCAGAAGGCCACTGCAGCACCGGCTTCAAGCAGTTGTTCGACACAGGCCAGGCCAATCCCGGAGGAGCCACCGGTGACGATCGCGGTCCGTCCTTGCAGTTGATAAAGGCTGCTCATCTCAATCCCTCATCAAGGCAGTAACGCGGCCGGAACCGGCGTTAGGCGTGTAGTTGAGCAGGCGTGACAGTTCGTCGGCGTTGCCGCGTACGTGGCCGAGCAAACCGTCGAAATTGATATGGCCAACCTGCGCCGTAGGAATGGTCACGCCCATGGCGGCGACCACCTTGCCGCTGTGATCGCGCACCGGGGCGGCAATGGTCGAGATCGACGGCTCGAAGAAACCTTCGCCGCTGACATAGCCGCGCTGGCGGTCGCCCTGCACCAGGTCGAACAGTTCCAGCACGGTTTTCGGCGTGCACGGCGAGTGCTGCTCAAGGTGTTCTTCCGGGTACAGCTCACGCAGCTCGGCCAGGCTCAGGTCTTCCAGGAGGATGCGCCCGAGCACCGTGGCGTGCGCCGGCAGGCGGGTGCCGACGTTGACCGCGCTGGAGAACACCGACGGCGGCGACACTTTGGCTACATAGACAATCGAGCGACCGTCACGGACGACCAGGTTGCTCGGGTAATTGAGGTGATCACACAGCCGCGCCAGCAACGGCTGACCCAGCTCGGTCAGCTCCAGCGAAGCGAGGTATTCGAAGCCCAGGCGCAGCACCGACATGCCCAGGCGGTATTCGTTGCCGCTGCGAGTGACAAAGCCCATGGTTTCCAGGGTGGTCAGCAGGCGGAAGATGGTCGAGCGTGGCAGCTCCAGGCGCCGTGCCAGTTCCGGTGCGGTCAGGGTACGGTTTTGCCGGCTGAACTCGCAGAGCAGCAGCAGGCCGCGCTCAAGGCCGGGGACGATGTACTTGTCCTGGTTGTCTTTCAACAGATCCGAATCATTCATAGCGCAGTACCTGTCAGTGAGACGTCGAGGGCCTTGGCAAGCAGGGTTGCCACGGCCTCGGGTTGTTCGATCGGGCTGGCATGACCAGCCTCGGCAATCAGTTGCAACGGCGCACCCAGGGTGCCGGCCAGGGCCTGGCAATCGGCCGGCGTGGTGATGCTGTCGGCGCCGCCGCAGTGCACTTCGCAAGGCACCACCAGGTTGGCGTAACGCAGCAGGTCATCGCCACAGAGCAGTTCGATGGCCTGGCGATAGCCTTGGGGAATCAGGCGCGCCATGTTCCATTGCACCCAGGCGCGGGCTTCGGCGCTGGCCGCTGGCGAGAGCATGTGCGCACTGCGCTGGCTGGCCATGGCGGCGATGCCCAGTTGCTCCAGCGCGTGCAGGCGTTTGCTGCGTACTTCGCCAGCCTGTTCGGCGCGGGCCGGGTCGCCATAGCCGCGAGCCGGGCTGATCAACACCAGGCGCCGGATGCGCTGAGGTTGCTGGTAAGCCAGGGCCGCAGCGCTGAGGGCGCCGAGGGAGTGGCCGACCAGCACACAGCTATCAATGTGCAGGGCATCGAGCAGTTGCCGCAGGCGCCGGGCATAGTCCACGGCCTTGGGTACGGGCGCAGCCAGCGGGCTGGACTCGCCGTAGCCCGGCGCATCCCAGGCAATTACCCGGGCGCGCTGGCTCAGCTGCACGGCCACCTGCAGCCAGGACGCGGCGCCGGAGCCAATGCCATGCAGCAGCACAATGGCAGGCCCGTGCCCGGCTTCGCGGATCGCCTGGGCACCGTCGGCCAGTTGCACCAGGCGCTGGGGGAAGCGCTGCTGCAACTGTGCCTCAAGGGCGACGAGCGAGTTGTCGGTGGCGTGCATCATGGCTTTACCCGCGCTTGATCGAAGCCAGCGGATGCGCTGGCGGATAGGTCGGGGTGACCGGCTTTTTCGCGCCGAGCATCACGCACATCAGCGCGTCCTCATCGCCGATGTTGATCTCCTCGCGGTACACGCCCGGCGGCACCGAAATCAGGTCGCGATCGGTGAGTACGGTCTCGAAGCGCTCGCCGTCTTTTTCGATGATCACCTTGAGCTTGCCGCGCAGCACGAAGAACACTTCTTCGACGTCGGTATGAATGTGCGGCGGACCTTCATGGCCGGCCGGGATGACCATGGTCGAGAAGGTGAAATTTTCCGAAGGGATGGTGTTCATGTCGCTGTTGACCCCGGTGCCTCCGGTGCCGACGTAACGCATTTGCGCGCGGCGGAACTTGGGGTCGTAGTCGGCCTGGAACTTCAGCGCATCCCAGTCGTACTTGCGGGTTTCGTAGCGGGCGATGCGGGTTTGCATCCAGCCAGCCAGGTCCGAGCCTGCGGGTTGTTCCCAGGTCTTCGGCGCGTCGTGTTGTACGGAAAGGTCGGTCATGGGTTTCTCCTTGCTCAGGGCATGACGAACCCGCCGTTGACCGGCAGGGTTTGTCCAGTGATGAAGCGCGACAGATCGGACAGGGCGAACAGCACGGCGCCGCTGACGTCTTCTGGCAGTTGTGGGCGTTGAATCGCCCGTTGTTCGGTGTACAGGCGGTGGCGCGCCTCGGGCACATAGGCCGTGGCTTCCACCAGCACCAGGCCGGGGGCAATGGCGTTGACGGTGATGTTGTCGCTGCCCAGTTCGCGGGCCAGGCTGCGGGTCATGGCGATGATCGCGCCCTTGCTGGCGACATAGGCGAGCAGGTTCGGTGCGCCCCACAGCGGGGTGTCGGAGGCCAGGTTGATCACCGCACCCTTGCCGCTGGCGCGCAGGGCCGGCAGGCAGGCGCGGGTCATCAGCCAGGTGCCGCGGACGTTGACCTGCATGACCTGGTCCCAGGTGTCGATGTCCAGTTGCTCGCAGGTCTTGCCGCCGGAGTTGGTGATCGAGGCGTTGTTGACCAGACCGTCCAGGCCACCGAGCTCGGCAGTCGCGGCGGCGACGCACGCCTCAATGGAGGCAGGGCTGCCCAGGTCGAGGGTCACGCCGGTCACCTGCAAGCCTTGCTCGCGCAGTTCACAGGCAGCCTGCTGCACGCGCTCGGCAAGGATGTCGGCGATCACTACCCGGGCACCGGCCTGGCCGATGGCCTGGGCGAAGGCATAGCCCAGGCCGCGGGCGCCACCGGTGACCAGCACGCGACGGCCTTCAAGCATGGTTTTGAATGGGCTCATCATTGGGTACTCAGCATGGCTTTGGGCAGGTAGTGCAGGACGCGCTTCTCGGCCCAGACCACCGCGCCGTAGGCCAGCACGCCAATCAGGGTGAGCATGACGATGGCGACGAAAACCCCGGCGGTGTTGCCCTGGCCTTCAGCGTCAACGAGCAGGAAGCCCAGGCCCTGGTTGCCGCCGACCAGCTCGCCGACGGTGACGCCGATCACTGCCAGGGTCGAAGCGATGCGCAGCCCGGAGAACAGTGCAGCCATGGCCGAAGGGAACTCCACCAGGCGGAAGATCTGCCAGCGGCTGGCGTTCATGGTGCGCACCAGGTTGATCATGTCCGGATCGACGGTGCGGATCGCCGAGAGCACGTTGATCATCACCGGGAAGAACACGATGAGGATGGCGATGAGGATCTTCGGGTAGATCGTGTAGCCCAGCCACATCACGAACAGCGGCGCGAAGGCGACTTTCGGGGCGATCTGCAGGGCCAGGATGTACGGCGAAAGCATGGCCTCGGCCGACGGCGACAGGCCCAGCGAGACACCGATGGCGACACCGAGCAGGGCGCCCAGGCCGAAGCCGACGATGATCTCGAAGGCAGTGATCAGGGTGTGTTGCAGCAGGCTGCTGGACTGCCACATGACCACGCTTTCCTGGGCCACGCGGCTCAGTTGCGGCATGACGAACTCGGGCATGCCGAGCAGGCCGGGGCCCCACTGCCAGAGCAGCAGGAACAGGATCAGCAGGGCGACGCTGCCGAGCACGGAGGTGTTGAGGTTTCTCATCGGGCTAATACCTTGTTATGCATCCAGGCTTATTGCGCAGCCGTGGTGGTTTCGATGAACTGGTTGCTGTAGAGGTCGTCGAGCTTGGGTTCCTTGGCGACGATGCCCTCGCTGACGTAGAACTTGCGTACGGCGTCGAGGCGCGCCGGGTCGATCTGGCCGAGTACGGTCTGGTTGGCGTAGACATGCTCGACATACAGGCGCAAGGTTTTCTCCAGCGCCGCTTCCTTGCCGGCATAGGCCGGTACTGCCTTGGCGAAAGTGGCGGCCGCGGCTTTCGGGTCCTGAATGATGTCGCGCATGCCTTGCAGGGTGGCCTGGACCACGCCGCCGACAATCTGCGGCTGGTGTTTGATGGCGTCGTCGGAGGCGAGAATGGCCTGGGCCATGCTTTCGAAAATTTCCGTCTGCGGGATCAGGTTGATCTTCAGCCCGGCTTCTTCGGCGTTGACCACCCAGTCCGGCACCCCGGCCATGGCCTGGGCCTTGTTGGCCGAGAACAGTTGCCAGACGCCCGATGGGCCGGCGGCCTGAATGTCGACATCGGTCTTGCTCAAGCCGGCTTTGCGCAAGGAGGCGAGCAGGGCGTAGTAGGTGGTGTCGGAGTAGGACATCACCGTCAGGGTCTTGCCCTTGAGGTCCTTGATCGACTGAATGTTCTCGCCGGCATTGGTGGCGATCATGGTCACGCCACCGGCACCGAGCACTGCCACGGCGCGCACCGGAATACCGTTGGCGCGGACCACGATCGGGGTGTCACCGATGGCACCGCCGAGCATCGCGTTGCCGGCGCCGATCTGTTTGGCGACATCCACACCGCCCTTGGCGGCGATGAAGGTCAGGTCCAGGTCCCTGGCACTGTAGTAGCCCTTTTCCTTGGCAATGATCCACGGCGCGAAGGCCGGCGAGTTGGGCGGCGCGGGCAGCAGGTAGGTGACCTTGGTCGGTTCTGCCTGGGCGCTGAGCGTCAGGCCAAGGCCGAGGGCGACGACGGAAGTCTGCGCAAGGCGTTGCAGGGACTTGAACATGCGTACTCCTGAAGCGGTTGATGGGCCGTGAGGCGTTGATCAATGCAGTTCGGTGTCTTCGCCGACTTTCAGCAGTTCCATCAGGCGTCCCGCCAGCGGGCCGATTTCCGGCAGCTTGCGGCGCTCCAGCGGGTTG
The DNA here is from genome assembly GCF_049310525.1 of Pseudomonas sp. GZD-222. Classification (NCBI taxonomy): domain Bacteria; kingdom Pseudomonadati; phylum Pseudomonadota; class Gammaproteobacteria; order Pseudomonadales; family Pseudomonadaceae; genus Pseudomonas; species Pseudomonas sp. GZD-222. The sequence goes on along the minus strand of NZ_JBMOWO010000076.1, from coordinate 1,117 downwards.
TCGCGAAACGGCAGGTCGACGTGGATTTCTTCGATGATGGTGCCGGGGCGGGCGCTCATGACCAGCAAGCGGTCCGACATGGCAATCGCCTCGACCAGGTCATGGGTGATGAACAGCGCGGTCTTCTTTTCTTCGAACAGCATCCGTGCCAGATCCTGTTGCAGGATCATCTTGGTCTGCGCATCGAGGGCCGAGAACGGCTCGTCGAGGAACAGTACCTGCGGGTCGATGGCCAGGGTCCGCGCCAGGGCGGCACGCTGGCGCATGCCACCGGACAGCTGGAACGGGTAGTGGTCGGCAAAGCCTTGCAGGTGGCAGCGATTGAGCAGATCTTCGGCAATCGGCTGGCGCTTGGCGGCGGCCATGCCCTGGATTTCCAGGCCCAGCTCGACATTGCGGCGGATGCTGCGCCAGGGCATCAGCAGGTCCTTTTGCAGCATGAAGGCGACCTTGCTCACCGGTCCGGTTACCGCTTCACCGCCGACCAAGACTTCGCCTTCGCTGGGGCGGTAGAGGCCCGAGCCCATGTTGAGGATGGTGCTCTTGCCGCAGCCGGACGGTCCGATGATCGACACCACTTCACCACGACGAATCTTGAAATTCACTTCGCGAATGGCAAACGGTGCTTCGGACTTGCCCTTGGCCGGGAAACATTTGCCGACGTTGCGAAACTCGATTTCGGTCGGCTCCAGGTCTTGCCTGGAGTGCGGTGTATTCCATTGCGGGGTGATTGCGTACATCTCTTTCACAGCCATTGGGGAAGCTCTCTGGTCTGTTTTATAGGTGATACGCGGTTTAGTGCATGAACAATGCCAGTTGTGATCGCCCCTACGTTTAAAGGTAAAAAGTCTTATTTATTAATGGTTTATGTGTTTGATAAGAAATCTCGAATGTTTTATATATGAAACAAGGTTTTCTATATGGCACGAAATTGCACAGCAACTGCACGCGACAATTGCTGATGCGAGGAAACAGGGCTTTTTTCGGTAACGAACAGGAAAGATTGGTTTCGTAGGTGAAACCAAAAAACTGTGGGAGCGGGGGGGGGGGGGGGGGGGGGGGGGGGGGGGGGAGACGCACAAAAAGGAGAAAAAAGGCAAACACAGAAAAGAAACAA
>NZ_JBMOWO010000075.1:0-20412 GCF_049310525.1 Pseudomonas sp. GZD-222 | reverse complement strand
ACCAACGCTGTTCGTTTGCTCTTTCTCCCCCCCTCTATGCCTGACCACCCCCCCCCCCCCCCCCCCCCCCCCCCCCGCTCCCACCAGAGACTGTAAAGGTTGGTTGCCCCGCGATCAGGCGCGAACCGAGGCCGGCTTGAGCACCAGCCACAACGCCACGGCAATCAACACACCACCATACAGATGCGCCATCGACAGCGGTTCATCCAGCAGCCAGGCGCCCCAGAGCACCCCGAACGCCGGGATCATGAAGGTCACGGTGCTGGCCTTGACCGGGCCGATTTCGCTCAACAGGCGGAAATAAAGAATGTAGGCAAACGCGGTACACACCAGGCCCAGGCCCAGCAGCGACAGCCACACCTGCCAACCGCCCCAGCTCGCCGGAGGCTGGGTCATCACGCTGTAAGCGAACAGCGGCAACAGCAACAAGGTCGCGCCCATCATGCTGCCCAGCGCCGACAAGCGGCTGTCGAGACCGCCCTGCTGGTCGAGCCAGCGCCGCGCAAGAAAGCCGGCAAAGCCGTAACAGGTGGTCGCCGCCAGACACGACAGGGCGCCTTGCAGCAGTTGCAGGTCAAACGCGACCGGCCCGGCACCGCTGAGAATGCCGACCCCGAACAGACCGAGGAAAATCCCGCAGAGTTTGCTCAGGGTCATCGGCTCACGGAAGAACAGCACGCCGATCAGCACACCCATCAACGGTGTAGTGGCGTTGAAGATCGCCGAGTAACCCGCCGGCAGTACCTGGGCTGCGACTGAGTAAAGGGTGGCGGGTATCCCCGAGTTGATCATGCCCAGCACCAGGCAGGCCTTGAGCTTGCCGTTGAAATCCCAGCGCACCCGCAGCAGGGCGAGAATCACCAGCAGGCCAAGACAGGCGATCGACACCCGAAAGAAGGCGGTGGGCACGGTGCCGAGCACTGGCGCGATGATGCGCATGAACAGAAAGCTGGCCCCCCACACTGCGGCAAGTGTCAATAGACGGGTGATGGCGATGGGGCTCATGGGCTCTCCGGGTCCTTTGGGGCGGGACGCGAGTTTACGTTACATCGCCGGGTCCGCTCTCTCCCTTTCTTGCGCTGAAATTCCCGAGGCGGTGAGTTTGGCCGATACAGCCGTGTCGCCGGGCTTTCCCTGCCACCGGCGACTGGCTAAGCTCAGGCTTCGACATTCCCGTAGAGGTCTGATGTATGCCCCAGCACTGGCCGGCCGCCGATATCGCCCGGATGATCCTCGATGGCTTCGACGATTACCGTGAGCATTTTCGCCAGATCACCATCGGTGCCCGCGCCCGCTTCGAGCAGGCTCAGTGGCAACAGATCCAGAGCGCTTCGGCGGCGCGTATCAACCTCTATGAGGAAAAGGTCAGCGAGGTCAGTACCTGGTTGCATCAGGCGTTCGACGCCGAGGTATTGCTGGAGGTGGGGCAGTGGCCGCTGGTCAAGAGCGCGTATATCGGGCTGATTGATCCGCGTCTGGACGATGAACTGTCGGAGACCTGGTACAACTCGATCTTCTGCAGCCTGTTCAGTCATGATCTGATCAGTGATGGATGCATGTTCATCCATACCACCCGGCCCTCGCTGCGCAGTCACGAGCGCGCGGCGCAAACCCGCACCTATCGGCCACAGGGCGGCCTGGCCAGCGTACTGACGCAAGTCTTCGCGGATTACTGCTTTGACGTGGCCTACGGTGATCTTGCCGGTGACCTGACGCGGCTCGAAGGGCAACTGCGCGAAAACCTGCCGGACTGGGTGTGCAAGGACCCGGCATTGGCCGTGGAACTGTTCACCCCGGTGCTATACCGCAACAAAGGCGCCTACCTGGTCGGGCGCCTGTACACCCAGGATGAGCAGTGGCCATTGGTGATCCCCTTGCTGCACCGCGAAGGGCACGGCATCGAGATCGACGCGCTGATCACCGATGAGGCCGAGGTGTCGATCATCTTTTCCTTCACCCGCTCCTATTTCATGGTCGATGTGCCGGTGCCTGCCGACTTTGTCAGCTTTCTCAAGCGCATCCTGCCGGGCAAGCACATTGCCGAGCTGTACACTTCGATCGGCTTCTACAAGCACGGCAAATCGGAGTTCTACCGCGCCCTGATCAACCACCTGGCCAGCACCGACGACCGTTTCATCATGGCGCCCGGTGTGCGCGGCATGGTCATGAGCGTATTCACCCTGCCGGGCTTCAACACTGTATTCAAGATCATCAAGGACCGTTTCTCGCCGTCCAAGAGCGTCGACCGGGCCACGGTGATCGAAAAGTACCGTCTGGTGAAAAGCGTCGACCGGGTCGGGCGCATGGCCGATACCCAGGAGTTTTCCGACTTCCGTTTCCCGTTGAGCAAGTTTGAACCCGAGTGCCTGGCCGAGCTGCTGGAGGTGGCGCCTTCAACGGTGCAAGTAGAAGGTGACACCGTCTTGGTGCGCCACTGCTGGACCGAACGCCGCATGACCCCGCTCAACCTGTACCTGGAAAACGCCAACGACGCCCAGGTGCGTGAAGCCCTGGAAGACTACGGCCTGGCCATCAAGCAGCTGGCGGCGGCGAATATCTTTCCCGGCGACATGTTGCTGAAAAACTTCGGCGTCACCCGTCATGGCCGGGTGGTGTTCTACGACTACGATGAAATCTGTTTTCTCACCGAGGTCAACTTCCGCTACATCCCGCCACCGCGCTATCCCGAGGACGAGATGTCCGGCGAGCCCTGGTATTCGATCGGCCCGCACGATGTGTTCCCTGAAGAGTTCCCGCCGTTCCTGTTTGCCGACAGCGGCCAGCGTCGGCTGTTCAGCCAGTTGCATGGTGAGCTGTACGATGCCGATTACTGGAAGAGCCTGCAGGAGGCGATTCGCGGCGGTAAGGTGATTGACGTGTTCCCTTACCGGCGCAAGGCACGGGAGTGTTGAAAAAGTATCGCGGGGCTTAACCCTTCATACACTTGAGCTCACTGAAATCCTTACGCACCTGGCTCAGCTTCTGCTCCAGGTGCAGGCGCTGCTGTTCGCTGCTCTGGGCCATCACATCGACCAGCAATCGCCGGGCCGCCTGTTCGGTGCGCTGATAGGCCTGGCGGTACTCCGGGGTCCACAGGCTTTCGCGATTTTTCAGCAGTTGTTCAAGACGTGGCTCGAAACTGGCGCTTTTGCGCAGTTCCATGGCCTCACTGAAGTGTGCCTGCCAGTTGGCCCGGTTGGCGATCCACTGGCGGTTCTGCTCACCCAGGCTTTGTGACCAGGCCATGATCCGCACCTGCTGCTGTGGGCTGAGTTCACCCAGCCAGGGCGTCAGGCGCTTTTCCATGCGCTCGGCACGCGCCTCGATCTGCCGGGCCAGGGGAGTTTTGACGAACCTGGCCTGACGTTCGCGAATATCATCGGTAAAGGCCTGGCGCATTTCACGCACCTGGTCATCGTCCATGGCCCGCAGCAACTGCGCTGCGGAGGGGGTGATCTGGTCCGCGACCTTGGCAATAGCCTGTTTCGCCTCCTGCGTACGTACCTGCAGTTGCTGATCAGTGACCTGGTCGTTGGCGACCATCTGTCGGACTTCATCGATCCAGGTCAGGTACCCCGGCAGTTGCGTGCGGCAATGCCAGGCCAGGTGCTGTTTGAGGCGCTGGTTGAGCCAGGTCTTTTGCTGGCGGTTCATGTCCAGGTAGTCGTTGAGCGACCAGGGCACCAGCACATCGAGGTTGCGGTAGGCCAGATCAATGCGGCTGCAGGCCACGATCAGCAGGGCAGGGACCAGCAGAAGCAGGAAGGGGCGCAGGTACTTGGCCAGACAGGCGGACATGAGCGAGTCCTTGCAGTGGCATGCTTGTCTTTATAGAACAGCATGGCTCATTGCGGTTCCTTTTGCCGGTTGGGTGTAGAATGCCGACCTCGCAAAGAGGATTTCCGGAAATGGCTTTAGTTGGGCGTTACAACAGTTTGCAAATCGTGAAACACACGGACTTCGGCCTGTACCTGGACGGCGGCGCGGATGGCGAAATCCTCCTGCCTAACCGCTATATCCCCAAGGACACGCCCACCGAGGTCGAAGACTGGCTGAACGTCTTCGTCTATCTGGACAGTGAAGACAAGCTGATCGCAACCACCGAAAAGACCAAACTGCAGGTCGGTGAGTTCGCCAGCCTCAAGGTCAAGGAAATCAACAGCATCGGCATCTTCCTCGATTGGGGCCTGCCGAAGGACCTGTTGATGCCGTACTCCGAAGAAAAGCGCCAGATGAAAGCCGGCGAGTATTGCGTGGTGCATGCCTACCTGGACAAGCGCACCCGCCGTATCACCGCCACCGCGCGTCTGGACCGCTATCTGGACAAGGTGCCGGCGACCTACAAGGTTGGCCAGGAAGTTGATTTGCTGGTGGCCGAAGAAACCCCGATGGGCTTCAAGGCAATCATCAACAACAAGCACTGGGGCCTGATCCACAAGAACGAAGTGTTCAAGTTCCTGCGTTCGGGCAAGCAGGAGAAGGGCTACATCAAGGAAATGCGCAGCGACGGCAAGATTGCCCTGAGCCTGCAGCCGATTGGCCAGGACCTGGCCAACAGCCTCAACGACAAGATCCTGGCCAAGCTCAAGGACGCCAATGGCGTGCTGTCGGTCAGCGACAAGAGCGATCCGCAGCTGATCAGCGATCTGTTCGGGGTCAGCAAAGGCAACTTCAAGAAGGCCATCGGTGCCTTGTACAAGGATGGCCGCATCGTCATCCACGCTGACCGCATCGAACTGGTCTGATCAGACCTGCTTGAAGCCTGCAAAGCTCAGGCTTTCACCGCCTGGGCGCAGGTCCTGGAGCATCGAGTCGCGGTCAGCGCTCAGCGCCAGGCTGATGGTGGAGCGCCGCTTGCCGGGGTGGCGCACTTCCATTTTTTCCAGATGGGCTTTCAAGAAGTTCACCGGCACCTTCAAGTGCTGCAGCTCGTCGGTCTCGGGCGTGTGCAGCAGCAGGTTGACCCAGTCAGCCGCCCCTTTGCGCAGCACCAGCTTCACCGGCACATCGAACCACCACAGGCTGCGCTTGGTATCGAGCACGGCGAACAGGGTGTTGTCGCTGGAGAGCACCGGTTTTCCCAGCTCCAGGTTGCGACGGGCGATGGCGGCGGGTTTATCGAGTTTCATGCAGGTTCCTACGGGTGACGCTTGAAAGGTCGGCTATTGTGCTGGCAATGCGGACAAACATAAAGCGGCGAGCGCTGGGGCTGGAACTTTCCTTAGGCTTTGATATCAATTTGATGGCGCATTCAGGTGTCGCCGTCATTAACGATCAACAATGCCAGGGAAGATGATCCATGAAAGTACTGATTGCGCTGCTGCTGATGCTTAGCGGCTATGCGTACGCCGGTTGCGGGAGTATCAGTGACGCCGATCAGCGCAACTATTGCTATGCCAGAGAAGGTGGTAGCGGCTGTGGTTCCATCCGCGACGCCGACCTTCGTAATGCCTGCTATGCCGAAACCAGCGGGGGCAGCTGTGGCTCCATTTCCAACAGCGATCAACGCAACTATTGCTATGCCAGGCAAGGCGGTAGTGGCTGTGGTTCCATTCGCGATTCCGATCTTCGCAATGCCTGCTATGCCGAAACAGGCGGGAGCGGCTGTGGCTCCATTTCCAACAGCGATCAACGCCATTATTGCTATGCCAAGAAAGGCGAGGGCAGTTGCGGGAGCATCAGCGATAGTGACTTGCGCAACCAGTGTTATGCATTGAAACCCTGACAGGCAGGGTTTTCGACTGCTGTTTCGCTGCCGGGAAAATAATTGAAACTCTGCCGACAGGCCACCGGTCCACTGACTGTCAATGCTGACAGCCCGTTTTTCCCCTTCAGGAGAACTTCCATGAGTGGCACCAAAGATAAAATCAAAGGCATGGCCAACGAAGCGGTTGGCAACATCAAGCAAGGTGTAGGCAAAGCAACCGACAACGAACGTCTGCGTGCAGAAGGCGAGCTGCAGGAACGCAAAGGCGAAGCCCAGCAAGTGGTCGGCAAGGTCAAGGATGCAGTGAAAAAGCCTTGATGGCTGTGAGAGAAGTTACACAACGGCTGCCCTGGGTGGCCGTTGTGCTATCTGCAGCAATCAATAGCAATTTTGGGTCGATCGTCGTTTAGACTTCAGTACAGACTTTAGTGTGGAGCCGTAGCCATGGCCCTCGAGCGGCGAAAGGAGACGCTATGATTTTTCCCGACTTGCGCGGCTTGCCGTTGCATCGCGTGCTGGTGCGCACCGTCAAGGAGTTTATCGATGACGAGATGTCTACCTATGCTTCGGCATTGGCCTACCAGATGTTGTTCTCGCTGTTCCCCTTCCTGTTGTTCCTGATCGCCCTGATCGGTTTTTTGCACCTGCCTGATTTTTTCTCCTGGCTGCGCCTGCAGTCGGAACTGGTATTGCCGCCCCAGGCGCTGGAGCAGGTCAACCCGGTGATCGACCAGTTGCAGCAATCCAAGGGTGGTTTGCTCTCGGTGGGTATCGTCATCGCCCTGTGGACCGCGTCTGCTGGCGTGCGCTTGATGATGAGCGCGATGAACGCGGCCTACGATGTAGTCGAAGGCCGTCCGGTGTGGAAGCGTATTCCGTTGTCGGTGATCTACACCGTGGGCATCGCTGGCATGTTGCTGGCCTCGGCAGCGTTGATGGTGCTGGGGCCGCAGGTCATGGAATGGATTGCCTCGCAGATCGGTATGCAGGAGTTTATTGTCACGGTGTGGACGATATTGCGCTGGCCGGCGATCATTATTCTGATGATGATGGCGGTGGCATTGATTTATTACGTGATGCCGGATGTTAAACAGGAATTTCGTTTTATCACCCCAGGCTCGGTGCTGGCTGTGGTGGTGTGGATCATCGCGTCGTTGGGCTTTGGTTATTACGTGAAGACCTTCGCCGACTATAATGCGATGTATGGCAGCATTGGTGCGATCATCGTCTTGCTGCTGTATTTCTATATTTCTGCGGCTGTTTTGTTATTAGGCGCAGAGATGAATGCGGTGATCGAACATATGTCTGCCGAAGGTAAGAATCCGGGAGAAAAAGAAGCAGGTGAAGCGCCCGTGGAACATGATAAAAAGCATGTCTCCGGGTTGGGACGCGATCATTCGCTCGATCACCCGGCCACGCCGGAAGGTGAACCCTTGAGTCGAACATCCCATGATTCGTGACATTCTGAAAATGGGCGATGAGCGCTTGCTGCGCCTCGCTCCACCGGTACCGCAACAACTGATCGGCAGTGCCGAGCTTGAGCAGTTGATTGCCGACATGTTCGAGACCATGCACCACGTCGGTGGTGTCGGCCTGGCCGCGCCGCAGATTGGCGTCGACCTGCAACTGGTGATTTTCGGCTTCGAGCGCAGTGAACGTTATCCGGATGCCGAGCCGGTGCCGCAGACCATTCTGCTCAATCCGCTGATTACGCCCTTGGGTACCGAAGTCGAGGATGGCTGGGAAGGGTGTCTGTCGGTGCCGGGCCTGCGCGGTGTGGTTCCGCGTTTCCGGCGTATCCGCTATGAAGGCATCGATCCGCAAGGGCAGGTGATCGACCGCCTGGCCGAGGGCTTTCATGCGCGGGTGGTGCAGCATGAATGCGATCACCTGATCGGACGGCTGTACCCTTCGCGAATCCATGACTTCAACAAGTTCGGTTATACCGACGTGCTGTTTCCCGGGCTGGACCCAGCCAGCGACGACTGAGCAAGGGTCATGGCCACAAGCGGCTTGCTGCGCTGGTAGCGGGCCAGGCGTTCGCTGAGTACCGCAGGCAGCTCTGGGCAGGGGATGAAGCCTTGCTGCTGATAGAAGGGCACGAGGTCAGGATGGCAGAACAGCCAGGTCTTACCTTCAGTGCTCTTTACGGCTGCCTTGATCAGACCCCGGGCAATCTGCTGCCCTCTCCAGCGTTCAGCCACCCATAGCCCGGTTAACCAATGCCCGCCCGGTACCGGCGTGAGGCACAACGCCGCGACGATTTCCTCCGCCCGGACAACCCAAAGCTGACCTTGAGCGGCCGCACGCATGGACGAACCCTGGTCTTTGTAGAATTTATTCAGCAACGGCCGTTCAGGTTCGGTCAGCAGGCAGTAGCGTATTGAGGTCATGGAAATCTTCCAGCAGCGGCTCTGGTCCGGGCTTTTACACGCAGCGAGGCGGTGTGTCGAGGGTGAAAACCTGGCACTATTGTTACGGATTCGGTAACAGTGAATGTTCGGTTCAGGGATTTAACCGGGTGGGGCAACTTGTAAACTATGTTTGTCCCCACAAAAAAGTAACAGTGGGACCGGTACTTCGTGTTATGTCCTGATGGCTGATGTAACAACTTCTCCGCGCCTCTGCTGGCCAATGAAGTCAATCGATTAGTTTGATTGCTTTGCAGGCTTATTATTATGAAAAGTTTACTGGTACTTGCACTTGTTGGTGTCTCTTCTTTTGCTCTGGCTGATGAAGTTAATGTCGCCAGTGCTCAGCCGGCAGTTGAACAGTACGATTATTCGACCAACCTTGATATTGCCAAGGTGATCAGTTTGTCGACTATTCCCAATGTCTGTGAAGTGGTGCCAGCGACCATGGTCTACGAAGACCATCAAGGTCAGCGTCATACCCTCGAATACCGCGCCATGGGTAATGGTTGCACCAACGGCTGATCAGCCGTGACTCCGATTCACTGGCGCTCGCGCTCCAATAGCTGGCGCTTGCGTTCAACGCCCCAACGGTAACCCGAGAGGTTGCCGTCGCTGCGCACCACCCGGTGGCAGGGGATGGCCACGGCCAGGGCGTTGGCCGCGCAGGCCTGGGCCACAGCGCGTACCGCTTTGGGCGAGCCAATGCGCTGGGCAATGTCGGCATAGCTGGCGGTCGTTCCGGCCGGGATCGTGCGCAAGGCTTGCCACACCCGTTCCTGAAAGGCGGTGCCGCGTAAGTCCAGCGGCAAGTCCAGGCCGATCCCTGGTACTTCGATCAATCCCACCACGCGCGCTACCAGCGTTTCGAATTCGGCATCGCCACCCAGTAAGTTGGCCTTGGGGAATTTGTCCTGCAAGTCTTGCAGCAATGCCTGCGGGTCATCGCCGAGCAGAATCGCGCAGATGCCACGGTCACTTTGCGCCACCAGAATTGCACCCAGAGAGCATTGGCCAATGGCAAAGCGGATCGCGGTGTTAGCGCCGCCATCCCGATACGAGCCCGGGGTCATGCCCAGGCGCGCATTGCTGGTTTCGTAAAAACGGCTGTTGGAATTGAACCCGGCTTCATACAGCGCGTCGGTGATCGTGCTGGCGCACTGCAATTGGCTGCGCACCTTGCTTGCCCGGTGGGCCGAAGCATAGGCCTTGGGTGTTACCCCGGTGATGGCCTTGAATACCCGATGAAAGTGGAAGGGGCTCATGTTCAACTGCTCGGCGAGTTGATTGAGGCTGGGTGCCGACTCGGCGCACTCGATCAATTGGCAGGCACGGGTGACCTGTGCCCGATGCTGTTCAGCCATCAGTGTCTGGTCGGCTACCCGCCGTTTGCTCGGACGGTAGCCTGCGGCCTCGGCTTGCGCAGGGGTGTCGAAGAACTCGACGTTGTCGATACGTGGCAGGCGTGAGGTGCTGCTGGGCCGGCAGTACACACCGGTGGTGCGTACGGCATAGACAAAGTCCCGGTCGGCTGCCGGGTCGCGGGCCAGGATGGCTTGCCAGCGTGGGTCGGATTCGCTGATACGGGGTTTGTCTTGGCGCATGCCGGAAATCTCTTGGTGAGTTATGACGGACTCAGGTTAAAGCGAGCATCGGCGAAGAAAACTCCGGGTCTTGCGTTCAAACTCGTGGGTTCGGCACCCGCCACAGGTACCAGGCGGCAATGGTCCGGTAAGGCCGCCAGGCGTGGCCGAGTTCAATCATCTGGCGGCGGTTGGGCTGCGTATCCAGCCCTTGCAGCCGACGGTAGCCCTCGCGCACGCCAAAGTCGTCGGCGGGCAGGATGTCCATGCGCTCCAGGGTGTAGATCAGCAGCATCTCCACGGTCCAGCGGCCAACCCCACGCAAACTGACCAGGCGCTCGATCAACTGTTCATCGTCCAGTGCCAGCGCTTGCTGATGGTCGGGGACCAGGCCTTCCTGACGCGCTTTGGCGATGCCCTGGATGGTGACCAGTTTACTGCCCGAGAAGCCGCAGGCACGCAGTTGCTCGGGCGGCGTCGCCAGCACCTGTTCCGGGCTGGGAAAATCACTGCCCGGATACAGCGCGAGAAAGCGCCCGAGAATCGCATCGCCCGCCTTTACATGCAGTTGCTGGTAGGCAATGGCTCGCACCAGGGCCTGATACGGATCCCGCTCGGGGCGTGGTTGATGCAGGCACGGACCGATAGCCTGAATATGCGCGGCCCACTGCGGATCAAGCGCGGCGAGAAACTGCTCGGCCTGGCTGAACAAGGTACTCATTGCTTCTCCATGGCTTGGACTATCCGCTCCAGGGCTTGTTTCAATTCTGCGCGGCTGCTGGCGGCAGACAGGCTGATACGAATGGCTGGCAGGTCGCTCTGTTTTACCGCAAAGACTTCGGCCGGGACTACTTCCACAGCATTGGCCCGGCAGCGCTGCACCAGCGTCAGTGCCGGCAGCGGACAGCTTACCCAGATGTGCGGCGACGGCTGTTGACCGTAGAGCCGCTCACTGCCCAGCAGCTTGCGCGCCAGGCGCCAACGTTGTTCGACTTCTTCGCGCTGCCAGGCCAGCCGTCGGCTTGCGGTGCCGTCGCTGATCCAGCGGCAGGCGATCTGCAGGTTCAGCGGCGATACCTGCCAATGGGTTGCCTGGGCGTGGGGGTCGACCTTGGCCAACAGCTGCGGATCCGCGACGATCCAGCCCAGGCGCAAGCCTGCGCCGACGGTCTTCGACAGGCTGGTCACCAGAATGCCTTGCGCGCCCAGCAACGGCCATAAAGGCGCTTGGTCGGTCAGCGCACCATAGACGTCGTCTTCGATCAGCAGCAGGCCGTGGCGATGCACCACATCGGCAACTGCCTGCTGGCGTTCGCGGCTCATGCAGGCACCGGTAGGGTTCTGCAGGCTCGGCGTGAGCACCACCACGCGTGCGCCGGTAGCGCGAGCGACGCGATCGAGGTCGTCGGGGAGGATACCTTGCTGGTCCTGGGCAATACCGTGCAGGGGCAGACGCAACTGGCGGCAGGCGGCCTTGATGCCGGGCGCCGTCAGGCTTTCGACCAGTACCGGCTCGCCTGCCTGGCACAGCGACAACAGCAGACTGAACAGGCCTTGCTGGGCACCGCCGCACAACAGCACCTGGCTGGCACTCACGCGCAGGCCGCGATTGGCCAGCCAGGCGGCGCCTTGCAAACGGGCCAGTAACAACGCATCGGCACTCAGGTAGTGCTCCAGGCTGCGTACTTCGCCCTCCTGCAACAGGGCCTGCAATGTACGTTCAATGTCCTGGTTGTCGGGATCGATCACCGGCACGTTGGTCGACACGTCGATCAGGCGGGTCTGCAGGTTCTTCTGTTTCAGTTGGAACAGCGTGGCCTCTTTGCTGCCGGCCAGCACGTAGGTGCCGCGGCCCACTTCACCACTGACAAGATGCCGGGCTGCCGCCTCCCGGTAGGCTTGCTGGGTAGTGCTGGGATTGAGTCCCAGGGCCCAGGCCAGCCGGCGCTGCGGTGGCAGGCGAGCACCGATCTGCAGCTCGCCACGCTCGATGGCTTCGGCAATGGCATCGACCAGCGCCAGGTAGCGGGGTTGTCCGGTTTCGGGGAGGGTAGGGGTCCACATTTATTGTTGGCCATGCAATATAAGGTTTTACCCATACAATGGCCCGGCGCTAGGATCAGGTCAAACCCACTGCTGCCGAGGTGTTCCATGTTCGACCTGACTGCCCTGCGTGAAGCTGCTCGTCTGGTGCATGCCAGCGTGCCCGCCACCGCACAATATGCCTGGCCACGCCTCGCCGAGCGGCTCGGGTGTGAAGTCTGGGTCAAGCATGAGAACCACGCACCGACCGGCGCGTTCAAGGTGCGCGGCGGTTTGCTTTATGTGCAGTGGTTGCTGGCGCAACAGCCGCAGGTCCGTGGCCTGGTCACCGCCACGCGTGGCAACCACGGGCAGAGTATGGCCCTGGCGGCGCGCACGGCCGGGCTGCCGATCATCATCGTCGTGCCGCAAGGCAACTCGTTGGAGAAGAACGCGGCGATGCGCGCCCAAGGCGCGGAGTTGATCGAGTACGGTGCCGATTTCGATCAGGCCCGTGAAGAGGCCGCGCGTCAGGCACAGTTGCATGGTTATGAAATGGTCCCGTCATTTCACCCGCAACTGGTTCGCGGGGTCGCCACTTATGCGCTGGAGCTGTTCGACGCGGTTGCCGATCTGGATTGCGTGTATGTGCCGATCGGCATGGGCTCGGGCATCTGCGGGCTGATCCAGGCCCGTAATCTGCTGGGCCTGCGCACCGAGATCGTTGGCGTGGTGTCCAGCGCCGCCGATGCCTTTGCCTTGAGCTTCGAGCAAGGCCGCATCGTCACCACTGCCACGGCCAATACCTTTGCCGACGGCATGGCGTGCCGCATGCCGGTGCCGGAAGCTTTTGACATCATCCACCAGCATGCGGCGCGGATCGTTCGGGTCAGCGACGAAGAGATTGCCCACGCCATGCGCATCTTTCACGAAGATACCCATAACACGGCCGAAGGGGCGGGCGCGGCGGGGCTGGCTGCACTGATTCAGGAGCGTGAGCGGCAGCGTGGGCGCAAAGTGGCGGTGGTACTCAGCGGCGCTAATATCGACCGGGGGCGGTATGCACAGGTGTTGGCGGGCTGAGTCAAAGGGCAATTTCTTCCAATACAGCTGCGATAAATCCCGCTTTAATAGCGCCTGCCTTCAACGCTGTTTACGGAATGCTTTATGCCTTTTTCCAATGGATTTCTCCTCAGTCTTTCCCTGTGTCTGGATATCGGCATTGCCAATATCGCGATGATTACCCTGGCCATGCAGCGTGGTTTTTTCCAGGGCTTCTGGCTGGGCCTGGGAACCTGCGTTGGTGATCTTGTGTACGCGGTGGCGGCCCTGGCCGGGATGACCGTGTTGTTGCAGTTCGAGACAGTGCGTTGGGTGTTGTGGCTGGGGGGCTCGCTGCTGCTGGTGTGGTTTGCGGTAAAGATGCTGTTGGCGGCCTGGCGCGGCGACGGGCAGGTGCAGGCGGGTGAGGTGGTGGTGGAGTCGGCCTGGCGCGAGTTCCTGCGCGGGATCTTCCTGGCCATGTCCTCTCCCAGTGCAATCCTCTGGTTCGCGGCGGTGGGTGGCGTGCTGATCTCACGCTCCGGCGGCGGTAGCCTGGTTGAAGCCGGTCTGTTTCTTTCCGGCTTCTTTGCCGCAGGGCTGCTCTGGTGCCTGTCGCTGTGCATGATCGCCAGCCACGGCGGACGGTTGCTGGGGGATCGGCTGCTGACCTGGTCCTACCTGCTGTCCGCAGCGATTTTCTGCTACTTCGCGGTCTATGTGATTGTCTCCGGCTACCGTGAATTCATCCTGGCCGTGCCAGCGGCCACAGCGGGTCTATAATCAGTCGGGGTGCCCATATGCAGGCACCGTCAGGCCGGAGGATCTTCGAGATGAAAGGTCTTGATGCGAAAAAAATGGCCAAGAAAAAACCCCTGAAAAGCGCTGAAGAAAAGCGTGCGGCGAAACGCGCGAAACGCTCGGCAGGTAGTGGTTTCCTTCCATAGTTTGCTCAGGAGCCCCGTAAGGGGCTCCTTTTTATTGGTTCAATAAGGCAAAGGATATGTCCAATTCGACTCACGATTCAGTCCAACCAGTGCGCTTCGAGCAGGCTGGTCCCCTCACCATCGCCGGTATCGGCGGACGCTTCACGCAGTCCACCATCAGTCAGATTCCCGAGCTGTGGCAGCGCTTCGAACCTCACATCGGTCGGATGCCCGGGCAAACCGGGGAGCATACCTACGGGGTGTGCTGCAACGCCGACGGTAAAGGCAGTTTCGATTACATCGCCGGGGTTCAAGTGGTGAGCGTCGAGGGGCTGCCAGCCGAGTTCCAGCAGGTCGAACTCAAACCCCAGCGCTACGCCGTGTTCGAGCATCACGGCAGCCTCGATAACCTCAAGGCCACGTTCCAGGCCATCTGGAACCAGTGGCTACCTGCCTCGGGTGAGCAAGCTGCGCCGGCGCCGGAGTTCGAGCGCTATGGCAAGGATTTCGATCCTTTTGACAGCCACAGCGTGATGGAAATTTGGCTGCCGCTGGCGCCGCGTTAAGCGCTTGTATGCCTGGCCGGATAATTTTCCGAGCAGCTGTCGATTCCTCGATCCGCCATTCGACCATCTGTGAACGCGCCGATTCGCTCGGCGCCTGGCACTTGTCGAACCACAGAGGACACGACCATGAGCAACGCCGCCGAAAACGAAATCCGCCAACTCATCGAGCGCTGGATTCCAGCCGTCCGGGCTCGGGACATCCCCGCCATCACCGCACCTTACGCCGACGACATCCTTGCCTTCGACGCCATTAAAGAATTGCAGTTCAAGGGTAAGGCCGCCTATCAGGCCCACTGGCAAGCCTGCATGGAGCATTGCCCCGGTGAGATGGTCTTCGAGATGGAGCAGTTGCAGATTCATGCCACGCCGGATCTGGCGCTGGCCCACTGGCTCAATCGCTGCGGTCCGCCCATCGAAGCGGGTGGTGAGGATAAAAGCTGTTACATGCGCGTCACCGCTGGCTACAAGCGCATCGATGGGCAGTGGAAAGTGATTCATGAGCATTGGTCGGCGCCATTCGACATGGAAACCGGTGCCGCCCTGTTCTCGCTCAAGCCTTGAGCTGAGAGCGTCGAGGATTATGCCGAATTGCACTGTGCATCTGCGCTGGAGATGACGATGAAATACCTTTGCCTGGTCTATTGTGAAGAAAGTCTGTTGCACAGCTTGCCCGACAGCCCTGCGGATGCCGAGTGCATGGCCTATGCCGAATCGATCCAGGGCAGCGGCCGGATGCTTGCCGCCGAGGCGCTCAAGCCGGTGCAGACCGCCACCACGGTTCGCGTTCGTGGTGGCCACATGAGCCTCACCGATGGGCCTTTTGCCGAGACCAAGGAACAGCTGGCCGGCTTCTATCTGGTCGACGCCCGCGACCTGAACGAAGCCTTGAATATTGCCAAGGGGATACCTGCCGCCCGGGTTGGCAGTGTCGAGGTGAGGCCGATCCGCGAGCTCCAACCCTGATACGAAGGAGAACAATAAGATGAGCCTTCACCCCCCCACGCAAACACAGCACGAGCTGTCTCTGACCCGGCTGATCGATGCACCGCGCAAAAAAGTGTTTCAGGCCTGGACCGAGCCTGATCTGCTTGCGCAGTGGTGGGGACCGAACGGTATGACCACGCCCTTGTGCGAAATGCAGTTATGGGTGGGCGGCTTGTTTCGCACGGTGATGCGTGCGCCCGACGGCACCGAGTACCCCAACCAGGGCGTGTTCCTGGAGATTGTTGCCCCTGAGCGGATTGTTTTTACCGATGCCTTCGGGCCCGGTTGGCTGCCATCGAACAAGGCGTTCATGACCGTGGTAGTGACCTTCGAAGATGTTCAGGGCAAGACTCAGTACACAGCACGCGCCTTGCACTGGAATGCCGCCGATTGCCTGGCCCATGAGGAAATGGGTTTTCACCGTGGTTGGGGTGAAAGCCTGGACCGCCTGGTGGCACTGGTAACCACCCAGATGCCGGGCTGATGGCAACGCTGGCTCAGGTGCGGGCCGAGGTCGAGTCGGCCTACACGCGTGAGTCGCGGCGGATCCTGGCGACGCTGATTCGCTTGCTGGGTGATTTCGACCTGGCCGAGGAGGCCTTGCACGAAGCGTTTTTCGTCGCCGTCGAACGTTGGCAGCGCGATGGCATTCCTGCCAATCCACGGGCCTGGCTGGTCTCCACCGGGCGTTTCAAGGCCATCGACGGCTTGCGTCGACGCGCCCGTTTCGACCGCTCCCAGGCGCAGTTGATAATGGCGCTGGAGGCCCAGCAGGAGGATGAGGTGAACGATGAGGAGCTGGAAGATGACCGTCTGCGACTGATCTTCACCTGTTGTCACCCGGCGCTGGCCGCCGATGCCCAGGTGCCGCTGACCTTGCGCGAAGTCTGCGACCTGACCACCGAGGAAATCGCCCGGGCCTTTTTGCAGCAACCTGCGACCATTGCTCAGCGTATCGTGCGGGCCAAGGCGAAGATCCGTGATGCGCAGATTCCCTATCAGGTACCTTCACTGGCCGAGTTGCCCGAGCGCCTGGACAGTGTCCTGCGGGTCATTTACCTGGTGTTCAACGAGGGCTATTCGGCGTCATCCGGTGATCAACTGATGCGCCACGACCTTAGCGATGAGGCGATCCGCCTGGGACGGCTGTTGCAGCAGTTGCTGCCGGACCCGGAGGTGCTGGGTTTGCTGGCCTTGATGCTGTTGCAGGCCTCGCGACAGGCAGCGCGTAGCGACGAAAATGGCGAGTTGATCCTGCTGGATGAACAGGACCGCAGTTTGTGGAATCGCGCGTTGATTGCCGAGGGGTCGCAGTTGGTGCAGCAGGCGCTGCGCAGTCAGCAGTTCGGGGTGTACAGCTTGCAGGCTGCCATCGCCGCGGTGCATGCCGAGGCGGCCAGTGCGGAGGAAACCGACTGGGAAGAAATCGTTGGATTGTACGATGTATTGCTGCGCGGCTGGCCGTCACCTGTGGTCGAGCTCAATCGCGCCGCAGCCCTGGCACGTCGTGATGGGCCTCAAGCTGGACTGCTGGCGGTAGAAGCGATTCTGGCGCGTGGCCAGTTACACGACTATCACTTGGCCCATGCCGCTCGCGCCGAGCTTTGTCGGCAGTTGGGGCGGCGGGATCAGGCGCGCGATGCGTACCGCACTGCGCTGGGCCTGACCCAGCAGGGGGCCGAACGGCGCTTTATCGAGCGCCGCCTCAGCGAGCTGTGAACTTCAGCCGATGGTGATCGGTGGCGGGCTGACCAGCTCGACGGTCTGCTGTTTGCGCGGGGCGAGGATCTCGGCCACGCCATCGACGACCAGCTCATCGTTCTGGTTGAACACGCGGGTGGCGATGCGCACCTTGAATTTTGGCAGCTTTTCGAGGATTTCCAGGCGCACGGTCAGGGTGTCACCGAATTTGACCGGCTTCTGGAAGCTCATGGTCTGCCCCAGGTAGATGGTGCCCGGGCCAGGCAGTTCGCAAGCGACCGCAGCGCTAATCAGTGCACCACTGAACATGCCGTGAGCGATACGCTCCTTGAACATGCTCTTGGCGGCGAACTCGGCATCCAGGTGCACGGGGTTGTGGTCACCGGACATGGCAGCGAACAGCTGGATGTCACGTTCTTCGACGGTCTTGCTGAAACTGGCGGTCTGACCGACTTCAAGGGCTTCGTAAGGCGTGTTGGTGACCTGGGTCATCGATTCGGTTCCTGCTAGGGGCACGGGGGCGGCCGTCATTCGCTGCGGGCAGGGCGGCCAAGGGCCAAGGCCTGTTCCAGCCAGTCGATCACTGCGGCCGTGACCTCGTCACGGTTGGTTTCATTGAGCAGTTCATGTCGCGCTTTGGGGTACAGCTGCAACTGCACATGCTGGTTGCCAGCCAGGCGCAAGGCACCGGCCAGATCCTTGAGACGCTTGCCGGCACTGACCGGATCACATTCACCGCCCATGACCAGGATCGGCAGGTTCGGATCGATCTGTTTGAGGTTGGCCGGCAGGCTGATTTGCTCCAGGCCCATCAGCAGGTCGATCCACAAACGGTTGCTGCAGCGAAAGCCGCACAGCGGGTCGGCCACATAACGGTCGACTTCGGCAGTGTCGCGGCTGAGCCAGTCGAAGGGCGTGCGAGTGGGTTTGAACGCCTTGTTGAATGAGCCAAAGGACAACCACTCGATCAGCGCACTGTGACCCAGCGGGCCCTGGCGCCAGGCCTCGATGCGGGCAATTACGCACGCCGTGCGGTACAGCGCCGGTGGCTGGAAGTTCGAACCGCTGAGGATTGCCCCTTGCAGGCTGGCGCCGTGGTGCATCAGGTAAGCCTGGGCAATGTAGCTGCCCATACTGTGGCCGAAGAGGAACACCGGGGTGCCGGGAAATTGCTGGCCAATGTGTTGGCTGAGCAGTCCCAGGTCGTTGACCACCGCGTTCCAGCCATTGTGGCGGGCGAACAGGCCCAGGGTGCCGAGTTCGGCGGTCCGGCCATGACCGCGCTGGTCATGGGCAATCAAGGCAAAGCCGGCTGCACTCAAAGCCTGACCCAGACGTTGATAGCGTCCGGCATGTTCGGCCATGCCATGGGCCAGCAGCACCACCGCCTTGATCGGGGTGTCGGGCAGCCATTGGTAGACGTAAAGGCTGCAATGATCGCTGGCCGGTAGCCAGAACGCATCGTGGTGCATGGCGAGTCCTTGTGCGCACAGAGGGTGATTCAGCTGAGTGTATAACCCAAGCGTGCAATCGCAGGGCAGCGACAAACAAGATTCACAATGTAAATGACAGCGCTTGGCGTATTTGCCACCTGCGGCATACCTGCTAACGTCGGCACAGCACCTTCTTTGCCAAGCAGGCGAGAGGGCAGGAACGGCTCAGGTATGAGGACAAGAATAAATGCAGGCTGATTTCTGGAATGACAAGCGCCCCGCAGGCGTTCCATCGAACATTGACATGAATGCTTACAAGTCTGTGGTCGAAGTGTTCGAACGCTCCTGCAAGAAGTTTGCTGACCGCCCGGCGTTCAGCAATCTCGGCGTGACAATGACGTACGCTGAGCTGGAACGTCACTCGGCGGCCTTTGCCGCCTATCTGCAGCAGCACACCGATCTGGTGCCCGGCGACCGCATCGCGGTGCAGATGCCCAATGTGCTGCAGTATCCGATTGCGGTGTTCGGCGCCTTGCGTGCCGGGCTGATCGTGGTCAACACCAACCCGCTGTATACCGCTCGCGAGATGCGTCACCAGTTCAAGGACTCCGGTGCCCGCGCGCTGGTCTACCTGAACATGTTCGGCAAGCTGGTGCAGGAAGTACTGCCCGATACCGGCATCGAGTTCCTCATTGAAGCGAAGATGGGCGACATGCTGCCGGCGGCCAAGGGCTGGCTGGTCAACACCATTGTCGCCAAGGTCAAGAAGATGGTGCCGGACTACCACCTGCCCCAGGCCGTGCCGTTCAAGAGCGCACTGAGCCAGGGGCGTGGCGTGGTACCCAAACAGGTAGCCCTGAGCCTCGACGATATCGCCGTGCTGCAATACACCGGGGGCACCACTGGCCTGGCCAAGGGCGCGATGCTGACCCACGGCAACCTGGTCGCCAACATGCTTCAGGTGCTCGCATGCTTCTCCCAGCACGGTGACGATGGCCAGCGCCTGATCAAGGAAGGCCAGGAGGTGATGATCGCGCCGCTGCCGCTCTACCATATCTATGCGTTCACCGCGAACTGCATGTGCATGATGGTGACCGGCAACCACAACGTGCTGATCACCAACCCGCGCGATATCCCAGGCTTTATCAAAGAGCTGAAAAAGTGGAAGTTTTCCGCGCTGCTTGGTCTTAATACCTTGTTCGTGGCGCTGATGAATCATCCGGAATTCAAGAACCTGGATTTCTCCGCCCTGAAAGTCACCAACTCCGGCGGTACCGCCTTGGTCAAGGCCACTGCCGAACGTTGGGAAAGCCTGACGGGCTGTCGTATTGTCGAAGGGTATGGCTTGACCGAAACCTCGCCGGTGGCCAGTACCAACCCCTACGGCCAGCTCGCACGCCTGGGCACTGTCGGTATTCCGGTGCCGGGTACCGCGTTCAAAGTCATCGACGATGCAGGCAACGAGCAACCGATGGGTGAGCGCGGAGAGTTGTGCATCAAGGGCCCGCAAGTGATGAAGGGCTACTGGCAGCATCCTGAGGCGACCGCCGAGGCGCTGGACAGCGAGGGCTGGTTCAAGACCGGTGACATTGCCGTGATCGATCCGGATGGCTTTACCCGGATTGTCGATCGCAAGAAGGACATGATCATTGTGTCGGGTTTCAACGTGTACCCGAACGAGATCGAAGAGGTGGTCATGAGCCATCCGCAGGTCGCCAACTGCGCAGTGATCGGTATCCCTGACGAGCGCTCCGGCGAAGCCGTGAAGCTGTTCGTGGTGGCGCGTGAGGGGGGCGTCACGCTTGAAGAGCTCAAGGCCTACTGCAAGGCCAACTTCACCGCTTACAAAGTACCCAAGCACATTGTCTTGCGCGATTCGTTGCCGATGACGGCGGTCGGCAAGATCCTGCGCCGGGAGCTGCGTGATATCGCCTGACGTCCAGGGTAGGCGTGGGCTTCTGTGGGAGCGGGCTTGGGGGGGGGGGGGGGGGGGGGGGCGGGGGAGCGGTTGGGGGGAGGGCAGCACGACTTCATGCCA
>NZ_JBMOWO010000074.1:0-19515 GCF_049310525.1 Pseudomonas sp. GZD-222 | reverse complement strand
GGTGGGGTGGGGGTTTGGGGGGGAGTGGTTTGGCCCCAAGGTGCGATACATCTGACACATCGCATCGCGGGGCAAGTCCGCTCCCACTTTACATAAATCGGTTGTTTAGGTTTTTTACTCTAAAAATGACTACGCAATTATCAAGAGTCATTTTCGTGACTATTCGGCCTGCTTTAGCTCTAGGCGACCCTTGGCAAAGCTGCTACTCTCGGCCCGCTTCTGATGATCTGGTTTGCAATAAACCGTAATCTTATATCAATAATAATCGCATCGACTGCGGTGAAGAATTCGCTGGTGCTGGAGGAGTGGGCTTCCATGATCGAAAATTTTTGGAAGGATAAGTACCCGGCCGGGATTGCTACACAAATCAATCCTGACGAGTACCCGAATATCCAGGCAGTATTGAAACAGTCCTGCCAACGCTTTGCTGACAAACCAGCCTTTAGCAACCTGGGCAAAACCATCACCTACGGCGAACTGTATGCGTTGTCGGGGGCGTTTGCCGCCTACCTGCAACAACATACCGACCTGCAACCTGGCGATCGTATCGCCGTGCAACTGCCCAACGTGCTGCAGTATCCGGTTGCCGTGTTCGGTGCCATGCGTGCCGGCCTGATCGTGGTCAACACCAACCCGCTGTATACCGCACGGGAGCTGGAGCACCAGTTCAATGACTCCGGCGCCAAAGCGCTGGTGTGTCTGGCCAACATGGCGCACCTGGCAGAAAAGGTCGTACCCAAGACCCAGATCAAGCACGTTATTGTCACCGAAGTGGCCGATATGCTGCCACCGGTAAAACGCCTGTTGATCAACAGCGTGATCAAGTACGTGAAGAAAATGGTCCCGGCCTATCACTTGCCCAAGGCCCTGAAGTTCAATGACGTATTGAGCAAAGGTGCCGGTCAGGCGGTGAAAGAAGCGAGCCCCGACAGTAATGATGTCGCCGTGTTGCAGTACACCGGCGGCACCACCGGGGTGGCCAAGGGTGCCATGCTGACCCACCGCAACCTGGTGGCCAATATGCTGCAGTGCCGGGCGCTGATGGGCTCCAACCTCAATGAAGGTTGCGAGATCCTGATCACCCCGTTGCCGCTGTATCACATCTATGCCTTCACCTTTCATTGCATGGCAATGATGCTGATCGGCAACCACAACATCCTGATCAGCAACCCGCGCGACTTGCCGGCGATGGTCAAGGAGTTGTCGAAGTGGAAGTTCAGCGGCTTTGTCGGGCTGAACACCTTGTTCGTTGCCCTGTGCAACAACGAAACCTTCCGCAAGCTGGATTTCTCCGGACTGAAAATCACCCTGTCGGGCGGCATGGCCCTGCAGATGAGTGTCGCCGAGCGCTGGAAAGCAGTGACCGGTTGCGCTATCTGTGAAGGTTACGGCATGACCGAAACCAGCCCGGTGGCGGCGGTTAACCCGGCCGAGCAGAACCAGATCGGTACCATCGGTATTCCGGTGCCTTCGACCCTGTGCAAGATCATCAATGATGAAGGTGTCGAGCTGCCGTTGGGCGAAGTCGGTGAGTTGTGCGTCAAGGGTCCTCAGGTGATGAAGGGCTACTGGCAACGCCAGGATGCCACCAATGAGATCCTCGACAGCGAAGGCTGGTTGAAGACCGGTGACATCGCCCTGATCCAGCCTGACGGCTACATGCGCATTGTCGACCGTAAGAAAGACATGATTCTGGTCTCCGGATTCAACGTCTATCCCAACGAGCTCGAGGATGTGCTGGCGGCGTTGCCGGGTGTGCTGCAGTGTGCGGCCATCGGCGTGCCTGACGAGAAGTCCGGTGAAGTGATCAAGATCTTCATCGTCGCACGGCCTGGCGTGACCCTGACCAAAGAGCAGGTGATGGAGCACATGCGTGCCAACGTCACTGGCTACAAGGTGCCGCGTTTCATCGAGTTCCGTGATGCACTGCCGACCACCAACGTCGGCAAGATCCTGCGTCGCGAGCTGCGTGATGAAGAGCTGAAAAAGCTGGGACTGAAGAAGATCGCTTGAGTCTGTAATCGCGGGGCAAGCCCGCTCCCACAGGTTATTAATCTGTGGGAGCGGGCTTGCCCCGCGATGCATTTAGCCTCAGCGCAACTTCTCGAGCATCTGGTAGTACCACATCCCCGCCGCCAGCAATGGATTGCCCAGCACATCGCCCATGGGCACCTTGATGTGTTTGCAGCCTGCAAACGTGTCGAACTTCTCCAGCGTCCCCGTCAGCGCCTCAGCCATGATTTCGCCCATGATGTGGCTGGTGGCGATCCCGTGCCCGGAGTAGCCCTGGCAGTACCAGACATTGTCTGAAAGCTTGCCCAGCTGCGGAATACGATTGACCACGATACCCATGGCACAACTCCACTGGAACTCGATCGGCACGCCCTTGAGTGCAGGGAACGTGCGCTCGATGCACGGGCGCAGTTCGCCGGCGATGTCCCGCGAGTCACGGCCCGAATAGTTGGCGCCACCACCGAACAGCAGGCGGCCATCAGCGGTCATGCGGTAATAGTCGAGAACGAAGCGGCAGTCATACACCGCCAGGTCCTGGGGGTTGATCTGCGCGGCCAGGTCGCCCAGTGGCGCGGTGGTGACGATGCCGCCCATGGCCGGGAAGATCTTGCCTTTGAGCTGAGGCTTTTCCAGTTTGTGGTAGACGTCGCCGGCCAGCATGATCTGCTTGGCCTCGACCCGGCCCTGGGCGGTGACGATGGCAGGCTGGTCGCCATGGATAATGTCCAGCACCTCGGAGTTTTCGAAGATCAGCGCGCCCAGGCTGTGGGCCGCACGAGCTTCGCCCAGGCACAGGTTGAGCGGGTGCAGGTGCAGGTTGCGCAGGTTCTTCAGTGCACCGATATACAGCGGGCTTTGCAGGTGCTGGCTGACGGCGTTGCGGTCGAGCAGCTGCACCTGATCACCCATGCCGCGGCGTTGCGCTTCGGCTTCGAATGCTTGCAACTCATGCAGATGCGAAGCTTTCATCGCCGCATGCAGGTGGCCGCGCTTGAGGTCGCAGGCAATGCCGTAACGCTCGACGCGTTGTTCGATGATCTGGTGACCGCGCCAGCGCAGGTGCCAGATGAAGTCGTCGACGTCGTCGCCGAGCTTTTCGCGCATCTGTTTGCGCATCGCCTCGTCGCCCGACAGGCTGCCAGTGACCTGGCCGCCGTTACGACCGCTGGCGCCCCAGCCAATGCGGTTGGTCTCGACAATGGCGACTTTAAGGCCGCGTTCGGCCAGTTCGACGGCAGTGGCCACGCCGGTAAAGCCGCCGCCGATGATTGCCACGTCGACTTTTACCGTCCCTTTGAGCGTCGGGTACTTGGTGGCGTCGTTGAGGCTGGCGGTGTAGTAGGAGGCACTGCGCTGAGCGGTGCCGGAATTCACGGCTGCGTTCATAAAAAATCCTTGGTGCAAAAACAAAAGGGATCAGGCCTGGGTCAGGTACCAGCGCCAGTCCTGTTCACCGACTTCGGCCATGAACTGCCGGTACTCGGCACGTTTGACCGCCAGGTAGACCCCGAGAAAGGCTGCACCGAACGCTTCACGCGCCCACTCCGAGGTTTCCAGGGCCTTGAGCGAGGTGAGCCAGTCGGTGGGCAGCAGTTCCTTGGCCTGGGCATAACCATTGCCTTCGACCGGGGCGCCCGGGTCGAGCTGTTGGCGGATGCCCTGGTGCAGGCTGGCGAGGATCGCTGCGGCGGCCAGGTAGGGGTTGGCATCGGCGCCACAAATACGGTGTTCGATATGCCGGCTGTTGGCCGGGCCGCCCGGTACGCGCAAGCTCACGGTGCGGTTGTCGACACCCCAGGTCGGGGCCAGCGGCGCATAGCTGTTGGCCTGGAAGCGGCGGTAGGAGTTGGCGTTGGGGCAGAACAGCAGCAACGAATCAAGCAAGTGCTTGAGCATGCCGGCGACAGACTGGCGCAGCAGCGGTGTGCCAGCCTTGTCCTCGCTGGCGTAGAGGTTGTTGCCCTGGGCATCGGCCAGGCTTACATGCATATGCATGCCGGTACCGGCCAGGTGATCGAAGGGTTTGGCCATGAAGCAGGCTTGCATGCCGTGCTTGTGCGCCACGCCTTTGACCAGGCGCTTGTAGCGCACGGCCTGGTCCATGGCCAGCAATGCATCGCCATGCTCCAGGGTAATTTCGACCTGGCCCGGGGCGTACTCGGAAATCGCCGTGCGTGCCGGAATGCCCTGGGCTTTGCAGGCACTGTAGAGGTCAGCGAGGAACGGCTCGATCTGTTCCAGCTCGCGCAGGCCGTAGACCTGGGTGCCGCGTGGACGCCCGCCGTCGCTGTCCAGCGCCGCTTGCGGGCGACCCTGGTGGTCGCGTTTCTGGTCGAGCAGGTAGAACTCCAGCTCACAGGCCATGACCGGGTGGTAACCCTCGGCCTTGAGGGCATCAATCACTTTGACCAGCAGGTGGCGCGGATCAGCGATGGTTGCCGGCAGGCCTTCAGTGGGGTGCATGCTGACCTGCACTGCTGCGGTCGGGATCTGCCGCCAGGGCAGACGTACCAGGCTGTTCTCCAGCGGGTAGGCGCGGCAGTCGATATCACCGACATCCCACACCAGCCCGGAGTTTTCCACATCGTCGCCATTGAGGGTCAGGCCGAGAATGGTGCTCGGGAGTGGTCGTCCGCTTTCATACACCGCGAGCAATTCTTCGCGGTGCAACAGCTTGCCACGGGGCACACCATTGGCATCGAGGATGAACAGCTCGATCATCTCGATGTCAGGATTCTCGGCCAGGAATGTTCGGGCTTGCTCGATGGGGGCAAATTGCATGCAGTTCTCGCTCGCGCCGTCAGGCGCTCAGGACTGTCTGCGCCAGAGGGCGACAGTCATGGACAGGTAGGCCGGGGCTGGCCGATAGATTCAGTCTAGGGCGAGAAAAGCATCTGGTGGGCGGGCATGGCGGCAGTGCCACAAGGCCCAGAAGGCGAGGATGATGTGAACCAGCGGGTTTTCCCCGGAGCGAGCCCGTACCTTCGGGAACGAAGGGCGCAACAGCGGACGGGGCATGCACAGGGGCGAAGTCATGCCTGGATACTCCCATGCCAGTGAAGGTTGATTAAATCAGCCTTTGTATACCTTCAGGTTGTCTGCGGCTAAACAATCATCCGGCTACCCGCGACCGTGCCGAGCGGGGGCAAATCTGCGACAATCGCAGCCCTTCCTATGCCGATCATGAAAAAGCAGGCTCACCTGCACGACTAAAAAGCCCCCATGACTGACCACGCTATCGATCAACTGCTGAAAAACCTCGACCACGCCATGATTGCCGAGCGCCACCGCCTGCGCCGGCAGTTGCACGAACTGCGCAAGCGTCCGGACGAGGCAAAGCTCGCCCAGTGGGTCGAGAAGGTCCAGGCGTCCTGCGCGCAAGTCACCGCGCGCAAGGCCAGCGTGCCGAGCATTCGCTACGATGACAGCCTGCCGATCGCCGCCAAGCGTGACGAAATCAAGAAAGTCCTGGCTGCGCATCAGGTGCTGATCATTGCCGGCGAAACGGGCTCGGGTAAAACCACGCAGTTGCCGAAGATCTGCCTGGAACTTGGCCGTGGTCAGCATGGCCTGATTGCCCATACCCAGCCGCGGCGTATTGCGGCGCGCAGTGTTGCCACACGGGTGGCCGAAGAAATCGGCACGCCGCTGGGGGCACTGGTCGGTTATCAGGTGCGTTTCGAAGACCAGAGCGATGCCAATACCCTGGTCAAGTTGATGACCGACGGTATCCTCCTGGCCGAAACCCAGCACGACCGTTTTCTCGAACGCTACGACACCATCATCGTCGACGAGGCGCACGAACGCAGCCTGAACATCGACTTTCTGCTCGGCTATCTGAAGACCCTGCTGCCACGGCGTCCCGACCTCAAGGTCATCATCACCTCGGCGACCATCGATCTGGAGCGCTTCTCCAAGCATTTCGACGATGCGCCGATCATCGAAGTGTCTGGCCGCACCTACCCGGTGGAAACCTGGTACCGGCCGCTGACCAGCGAGCAGGACGAAGAGGGCAACCAGGTCGAAGACGACCTGACCGTCGACCAGGCGATTCTCGCCACGCTCGACGAGATTGCCAGCTTCGAGCGCAGCCAGGGCAAGAGCCCGGGCGATGTGCTGGTGTTTCTGCCCGGCGAGCGTGAGATTCGCGACGCCGCGGAAATGCTGCGCAAGGCCCAACTGCGTCACACCGAGATCCTGCCGTTGTATGCGCGGCTGTCGCCGGCAGAGCAGCAGAAGATCTTTCAGTCCCACCCTGGCCGGCGCGTGGTGTTGGCGACCAACGTCGCGGAGACCTCGCTGACGGTACCGGGCATTCGCTACGTGATCGACAGCGGTACCGCGCGCATCAGCCGTTACAGCTACCGCGCCAAGGTCCAGCGCCTGCCGATCGAGGCGGTGTCCCAGGCCAGTGCCAACCAGCGTAAGGGCCGCTGCGGCCGGGTCGAGCCGGGCATCTGTGTGCGTCTGTACAGTGAAGAAGATTTCAATGCACGGCCAGCGTTTACCGATCCCGAGATCCTGCGTACCAACCTGGCGGCGGTGATCCTGCAGATGCTGCACCTGCGTCTGGGTGAGATCGACGCCTTCCCGTTTATCGAACCACCGGATGGCAAGGCCATCAGCGACGGCTTCAACCTGTTGCAGGAACTCTCGGCAGTCAATCGCGAGAACCAGCTCACGCCGCTTGGACGTCAGTTGGCGCGCTTGCCGGTCGACCCGCGCCTGGGGCGCATGCTGCTCGAAGGTGCCAAACAGGGCAGCCTTAACGAATTGCTGATCGTCGCCAGTGCGCTGTCGGTGCAAGACCCGCGCGAACGTCCTCCGGAGCGTCAGCAAGCCGCCGACCAGGCCCATGCGCAGTGGAAAGATGCCGACTCGGACTTTGCCGCGCTGGTCAATCTGTGGCGTGGTTTCGAGGAGCAGCGCCAAGCTTTGACTGCCAGCCCGCTGCGCAACTGGTGCCGGAAAAACTTCCTGAATTATCTGCGCCTGCGTGAATGGCGCGATGCCCATCGGCAGTTGAGCCTGATCTGTCGGGACCTGCAGTTGAGCATCAACAAAGAGCCGGCCGACTACCCGAAACTGCACAAGGCGATTCTGTCCGGTCTGCTCAGCCAGATCGGCCAGAAGACCGAAGACGGCGATTACCTCGGCGCCCGCCAGCGGCGCTTCTGGGTGCACCCGTCTTCAGGTCTGGGCAAGAAGCGTCCGCAGTGGATCATGAGCGCCGAGCTGGTCGAAACCACCAAGCTCTATGCACGCATGGTGGCCAAGATCGAGCCGGACTGGATCGAGCCACTGGCTACCCACCTGATCAAGAAGAACCATTTCGAGCCGCACTGGGAGAAGAAGCGCGGCCAGGTCGTGGCCTACGAACAGATCACCCTTTACGGCATGATCGTAGTGGGCCGGCGCCCGGTGCACTTCGGGCCGATTGACCCGGTGATGTCCCGAGAGCTGTTTATTCGTGAAGCGCTGGTGGGCGGCGAAATCCAATCGAAGGCCAAGTGCCTGAGCGCCAACCGCCGTCTGCTTGAACAGCTCGACGAACTGGAGGCCAAGGCCCGGCGCCGGGACATCCTCGCCGATGAGGAAACCCTGTACGGCTTCTATGAAGAACGTTTGCCCGCCGAGATTCATCAGACGGCGACCTTCGACAGCTGGTACCGGGTCAACAGCCAGAAAGACCCGCAACTGTTGATCATGCGTGAGGAAGACGTACTGGCTCGCGAAGCCAGCGAAGTCACCGCAGCGCAGTATCCCGATACCTTGCGCCTGGGTGATTTGAGCCTGGCCTTGAGTTATCACTTCGAGCCCAACCATCCGCGCGACGGTGTCACGGTACGGGTGCCGGCACCTTTGCTGCCAAGCCTGCCGGGTGAGCGTCTGGAATGGTTGGTGCCAGGCTTGCTCGAAGCCAAGTGCATTGCCCTGGTGCGCAACCTGCCCAAAGCCTTGCGCAAGAATTTCGTCCCGGTACCGGACTTCATCAAGGCCGCCTTGCAGCGCATGACCTTCGCCGAGGGCTCGCTGCCCCAGGCCTTGGGGCGTGAGCTGTTGCGCATGACCGGGGCACGGGTCAGCGATGAGGCCTGGGCCGAAGCGGCCGTGCAGGTGGACAATCACCTGAAGATGAACCTGGAAGTGGTCGATGGCCAGGGCAAGTTCCTCGGTGAAGGTCGTGACCTGGCTGAACTGACCGCACGCTTTGTCGCCGCCAGCCAGGCCGCACTGGCCGTGCCGCAGACCGAGAAAAGCCAGCAGCCGGTGCAGGCCAAGGCCTTTGCCCAGGTTGCCGAGACTGCGCAGCAGAAGATCGCCGGCCTGTCGATGACCGTGTACCCGGCACTGGTGGAAGAGAACGGCACGGTCAAGGAAGGACGTTTCTCGACCCAGGCCGAAGCCGAGTTCCAGCACCGGCGCGCCTTGCAGCGCCTGCTCCTGCAGCAATTGGCCGAACCGGCCAAGTTCCTGCGCGGCAAGCTCCCCGGGCTGACCGAGCTGGGCATGTTGTACCGCGAGCTGGGGCGTGTCGACGCGCTGGTGGAGGACATCCTCCTGGCCAGCCTCGACAGCTGCATTCTCGAAGGCGAAAACAATTTGCCCCGCGACGGCGCCGGCCTGGCTTCCCTGGCCGAGCGCAAGCGCGGCAGCTGGACCGAACACGCCGAGCGTCTGGCACGCCTGACCCTGGAAATTCTCAAGCTCTGGCATGGCCTGCAAAAGCGCTTCAAGGGCAAGATCGACCTGGCCCAGGCCGTGGCGCTCAACGACATCAAGCAGCAACTGGGCAACCTGGTGTACCCGGGCTTTGTCCGCGAAACCCCGGGGTTGTGGCTCAAGGAGCTGCCGCGCTACCTCAAGGCCATCGAATTGCGCCTGGAGAAACTCGGTTCCCAGGTGCAGAAGGACCGGGTCTGGAGCAGTGAACTGGGCAACCTGTGGACGCAATACAAGGCCCGCGCCGACAAACACGCCCAGGAAGGCAAGCGTGACGAGCAACTGACGCTCTACCGCTGGTGGCTGGAAGAATATCGGGTATCGCTGTTCGCCCAGCAGTTGGGCACCAAAGTGCCGGTTTCCGATAAAAGACTGAGCAAACAGTGGAGTCAGGTAGAAGCCTAAACTCCCGGAGTTGTGGCACACTTGGCCGATATTCGCCGCTGCCGTGGGCATCTTGCCGGCAGCGCCGTCCACCGAATGAAGTGCCCGGCAGCGGTTACGTTTGCCGGGCGTATTGTGTATATGAGTTGGTACTTTCGTACCAGCTGACCGAATCGAACAGGCCGTTGCCCGGTGGGCACCGGCCCCTGAACAGAGGAACGACCGTGCATAACGTCGTCATCAGCGGCACCGGCCTGTACACCCCGGCCAACAGCATCTCCAACGAAGAGCTGGTGGAATCCTTCAACGCTTATGTGCAGCAGTTCAACGCTGATAACGCAGAAGCCATCGAGCGTGGCGACGTGCAGGCCCTGGCCGAATCCAGCGCCGCGTTCATCGAAAAGGCCTCGGGCATCAAGAGCCGCTTCGTCATGGACAAGGCCGGCATCCTCGACCCGCAACGCATGGCGCCACGCTTGCCGGAGCGTTCCAACGACGAGCCGTCGGTGCTCTGCCAGATGGCCGTGGCGGCTGCCGAACAGGCTTTGCAACGCGCTGGCCGTACCGCTGCTGACGTTGATGCGGTGATCGTCGCCTGCTCCAACCTGCAGCGTCCGTACCCGGCGATTGCCATTGAAGTGCAACAGGCCCTAGGCATCAACGGCTTCGGCTTCGACATGAACGTTGCCTGCTCGTCGGCGACCTTCGGCATCCAGACTGCCTGCAACAGCGTGCAACTGGGTCAGGCTCGCGCGGTACTGGTCATCAGCCCGGAGATCTGCACCGGCCACCTGAACTTCCGTGACCGTGACAGCCACTTCATTTTTGGTGACGCGGCCACCGCGGTGCTGGTCGAGCGTGCCGACCTGGCCACTTCGGCGCATCAGTTCGATATCGTCAGCACCAAACTACTGACCCAGTTCTCCAACAACATCCGCAACAACTTCGGCTTCCTCAACCGCGCAGCGGAAGAGGGTATCGGCGCCCCGGACAAACTTTTCGTCCAGGAAGGCCGCAAGGTGTTCCGTGAGGTGTGCCCGATGGTGGCCGAGCTGATCGCTCAGCACCTGGCCGAAAACAACATCGCTGTCAGCGACGTCAAACGCTTCTGGCTGCACCAGGCCAACCTGAGCATGAACCACCTGATCGTCAAGAAGCTGTTGGGTCGTGATGCACTGGAAGAAGAGGCACCAGTGATTCTCGACAGTTACGCCAACACCAGTTCTGCCGGATCGGTGATCGCCCTGCACAAGCATCAGGACGACTTGCCCAAAGGTTCGTTGGGCGTGCTCAGCTCCTTTGGTGCAGGCTACTCGATCGGCAGCGTGATTCTGCGTAAACGCTGAGCCCACCTGCAAATGCCCGACGACCTTGAAGAGCGCTTGCTTGAGCGCCTGTTACGCGGCGATCAACAGGCGTTCAAGGTGTTGGTGACAACCTACCAGGGCGCCATGCGCGCCGTGGCTTACGCCATCCTTGGCAGCCGCCAGGCCGATGAAGCCGTGCAAGATGCCTGGCTGGCCGTGGTCCGCGGCTTGCCGGGCTTCCAGGGGCGCTCCAGCCTCAAGACCTGGTTGCTCACCATTACTGCCAACGCGGCCAAGACCCGTTACAAGCAGAACCGCCGCGAGGTGCTGCTGGATGACTTGCCATCCCCGCATGGCACTGTCGGCAATGATCGCTTCGCCAACGATGGTCATTGGCTGCTGGCACCTTCTGCGTGGCACGAGGACTCTCCTGAAGCGTTGCTCAGCCAGGACGAGTTGCGTGAGTGCCTGGAGCACACCTTGCTTAGTCTGTCGCAGCTGCAAAGCAGTGTCCTGATGCTGCGTGAGCGCCAGGGCCTGGAATTGGAAGAGATCTGTAATCTTCTCGACATTTCACTCTCCAATGTCCGCGTATTGTTGCACCGGGCGAGGCTGAAGGTTTTCGCCACCCTGGAACACTTCGAGGAAACCGGCCAATGTTGAGCTGCAAGGAGCTGGTCGCCCGTTCAAGCGATTACCTGGATGGACAACTCACCCTGGGTGAAAAGCTGTTGGCCCGTCAGCACTTGATGTTCTGCAAAAACTGCCGGCGCTTCATCCGGCAGATGCGCCTGACCCAGGCGACGATCAAAGCGCTGCCGGAGGCGCCGATAGACGATGTTGACGAAATCGTCCAGCGCATGACAGAGGCGCAGCGGCCGCCCAATACCCCCTGAAAAACACGCCGGAAGGCCCTGCAACGGGGTTTTCCCGCTTATTCGCATTCGAAGTAAAAAGTTCCCCTGTCATAAAACATTTATATAAAAGCCACTGATCTGACATAACCCCCCGCCAAGATTCCTCCCCAGCACAAGTGGCTCAAGCCGCGTGTTTTTCCAACATTATCAAGACCATAAAGTAGGGGAGCTTCTTCGATGATCCGTAAGCACTTCGCAGGTTTCGCAGCCAGCGCCTTGGCAATGGCCGTTACCGCCCAGGCTTTTGCGGGTACCGTGACTACCGACGGCGCCGATATCGTAGTCAAGACCAAAGGTGGCCTCGAGGTCGCTACCACCGACAAGGAATTCAGCTTCAAGCTGGGCGGTCGTATCCAGGCTGACTACAGCCGTTTTGACGGTTTCTACACCAACAACGGCAACACTGCCGACGCCGGTTACTTCCGTCGTGCCTACCTGGAACTGGGCGGTGTGATGTACACCGACTGGGCCTACCAGATCGCCTACGACTTCTCGCACAACTCCGGTGGTGACAACCGTTCCGAAGACGGTTACTTCGACGAAGCCTCGCTGGCCTACAACGGCTTCAAGCCGGTCTCGATCAAGGTCGGCCGTTTCGACCCTGAGTTCGGTCTGGAAAAAGCTACCAGCTCCAAGTGGGTCACCGCTCAAGAGCGTACTGCAGCCTACGATCTGGTTGACTGGACCAACTCGCACAACGGCGGCATGGGCCTGCAGGTATCGGGTAACGCCGGTGACTCGCTGTACGGTTCGGCAGGTGTGTTCGCCAAAGACGCCACCAACCAGGACAAGGATGGCGACAGCACCCGTCAGTTCAACCTGCGTGGTGTCTTCGCACCGATGCACGAAGCGGGCAACGTCCTGCACTTCGGTATCAACTACGCTCAGCGTGACCTCTCCGACACCGCGTTCGACGGCCGTATCCGCAGCCGCCTGGGCATGCGTGGGGTGAGCACCGACGGTGGCCAGGATGCCGGCACCAACGGCAACCGCCTGTGGCTTGGTGGCCAGAACAACAGCCCGGTCGGTTCCTACGACACCGACCAGGCCTGGAACCTGGAAGCGGCCTGGGCCATGGGCCCGTTCTCGGTGCAGGGCGAGTACATCAAGCGTGAAGTCGAAGCTGACAGCGCTGCCTTCTCCGACATCAAGGCCGACGGTTACTACGGTCAACTGGCCTACACCATCACCGGCGAAGCCCGCGGCTACAAGCTGGGCAAATTCGACGCGATCAAACCGTCGAACAAGCAGATCGGTGCCTGGGAAGTGTTCTACCGCTATGACCACCTGAGTGTCGACGACGACAACGGCGCCTTTGCCAACGTCAGCGACGTCGAAGGCAAGGTGCACAACGTCGGTCTGAACTGGTACGCGAACGAATCGATCAAGCTCAGCGGCGTGTACGTCAAAGCCAAAGTCGACAACGCCGAGAACGCTGCCGGCGACGACAGCGGCGACGGTTTCGTCATGCGCGCGCAGTACGTGTTCTAAGCAACACCGCTCCTCATCCGTTAGATCTTCAGCCCCGCACCTGCGGGGCTTTTTTTCGTCTGCGTGACGAGGCAGACTGCGTCAATGCCTACCCTTGTCCTGTCACAGCTCGCCGAACTTGCCCCTGCCACCTGGGATGCCCTGGTGCCGGGTGAGCAACCCTTTTTGCGTCACGCATTCCTGAGCAGCCTGGAAGACAGCGGCAGCGTCAGCCAGCGCACTGGCTGGACGCCCGCGCATCGTCTGCTGATGGATGCCTCGGGGCAGTTACAGGCTGCCCTGCCTGCCTATGTGAAAACCCATTCCTTTGGCGAGTATGTCTTCGATCATGGTTGGGCCGACGCCTGTGAGCGGGCAGGAATCGCCTACTACCCCAAGCTGCTCTGCGCCGTGCCGTTCTCACCCGTCAGTGGTTCGCGGCTGTTGGGCAGTCCGCAGGCTGCGGGCGAATTGATCGATCAGTTGGCCGATGAGTTGCCCGGCCAGGGACTGTCAGGGGCGCATATCAACTTCACCGATGCACAAGCTGACGCGCTGATGCGCGGGCGCGAAGGCTGGATGGAACGCCTGGGCTGTCAGTTTCACTGGCGCAACCAGGGCTACCGCGATTTTCAGGACTTTCTCGACAGCCTCAGTTCACGCAAGCGCAAACAGATGCGCAAAGAGCGTGAGCAGGTGGCGGGGCAGGGGATCGAGTTTCGCTGGTACCGTGGTGATGAGCTGAGCGAGGCGCAGTGGGATTTTGTCTTTGCCTGCTACGCCAACACCTATGCCGTGCGTCGCCGTGCGCCGTATCTGACCCGGTCATTCTTCAGCCTGCTGGCCGAGCGCATGCCAACCGCGATCCGCGTGGTCATGGCGCGCCAGGCCGGGCGTGATGTGGCCATGGCCTTCAGCCTGCTCGGCGGTGACAGCCTGTATGGTCGCTACTGGGGGTGCCTGGATGAGTTCGACCGCCTGCATTTCGAGACCTGTTTCTACCAGGGTATGGACTTCGCCATCGCCGAGGGTTTGCAGCGCTTTGATGCCGGGGCGCAGGGCGAGCACAAGCTGATTCGTGGCTTTGAACCGGTGATTACCCGGTCCTGGCACTACTTGCTGCATCCAGGATTGCGCCGCGCTGTGGAGGAGTTTCTGCAGCAGGAGCGGGCAGGGGTGTTGGCCTATGCCGAGGAGGCGCGCACGGCCTTGCCGTATCGGCAAGGCTGATGGCCCCATCGCGAAATTCAGTCAATACCGACAAACCCACCGGTCTGGTGATGCCACAAGCGTGCATACAACCCCTGGTGCGCCAGCAGTTCTGCATGGCTGCCCATCTCGGCAATCCGGCCTTTTTCCAGGACCACCAGGCGATCCATACGGGCGATGGTCGAGAGCCGGTGGGCGATGGCGATCACCGTTTTACCCTGCATCAGGGTTTCGAGGCTTTCCTGGATTGCCGCTTCGACTTCCGAGTCCAGTGCCGAAGTGGCCTCGTCCATGATCAGGATCGGCGCGTTCTTGAGCAGCACCCGGGCAATGGCGATGCGCTGGCGCTGACCTCCGGAGAGCTTGACCCCGCGTTCACCGACATGGGCATCGAAACCGGTGCGGCCCTGGGCGTCGGACAACTGCGGGATGAACTCGTCGGCACGGGCCTGACGCACCGCTTCCCAGACGGCGTCGTCACTGGCGTCGGGACGGCCGTACAACAGGTTCTCGCGAATCGAGCGGTGCAGCAGCGAGGTGTCCTGGGTGATCATGCCGATCTGCGCGCGCAGGCTGGCCTGAGTTACCTGGGCAATGTCCTGGTTATCGATCAGGATGCGTCCGCTTTCCAGGTCGTACAGCCGCAGTAGCAGGTTGACCAGGGTTGATTTGCCTGCACCGGAAGGGCCGATCAGGCCGATTTTCTCGCCAGGACGAATGTCCAGGTTGAGGCCATCGATGATCCGGCTGCCTTTTCCGTAGTGGAAGCTGACATTTTCGAACTTCACCGCACCGCGATCGACTTTGAGAGCCTGAGCACTCGCGGAATCGGTGACAGTGACCGGCTGGGCGATGGTCTGCAGGCCATCCTGAACCATACCGATGTTCTCGAAGATGCCGTTGACCACCCACATGATCCAGCCGGACATGTTGACGATACGAATCACCAGACCAGTGGCCAGGGCAATGGCGCCGACACTGATCAGCGACTGGGTCCACAGCCACAGGGCCAGGCCCGTGGTGGTGACGATCAACAGGCCGTTGAGGCTGGTGATGACCACATCCATGCTGGTGACCACACGGGCGGCCAGTTGGGTCTTTTCGGTCTGCTCGCTGATGGCTTCGCGGGCGTATTGCTGTTCAAAGTCGGTGTGGGCGAAGAGCTTCAGGGTGGCGATGTTGGTGTAGCCATCGACGATGCGGCCCATGAGTTTGGAGCGGGCATCGGAGGAGATCACCGCACGGGCTTTGACCCGCGGCACGAAGTAGTAGAGCGCGCCGATGTAACAGAGGATCCAGCTGATCAGCGGCAGCATCAGGCGCCAGTCCGCCTCGGCAAACAGCACCAGCGAGCTGATCGCGTAGATCAGCACATGCCAGAGGGCATCCACCGCCTGCACCGCCGAGTCGCGCAGCGAGTTGCCGGTCTGCATGATGCGCTGGGCGATGCGTCCGGCAAAATCGCTCTGGAAAAAGTTCAGGCTCTGCTTGAGCACGTAGGTGTGGTTTTGCCAGCGGATCATGCTGGTCATGCCGGGGCTGATGGTCTGGTGCACCAGCAGGTCGTGCAGGCCGACGAATACCGGGCGCAGCAGCAGTGCCACCACCAGCATCCAGATCAGCTCGCCGGCGTGTTCACTGAAAAAGTTGACGTTGGGGGTGCCCTGGGCCAGATCGATGATCCGGCTCAGGTAACTGAACAGCGCCACTTCGATCAGCGCACCGATCAGGCCGACCACCAGCAGTGCAGCAAAGCTGGGCCAGACCTGGCGCAGGTAGTACAGGTAGAATGGCAGTACCGTACTTGGCGGCGAGGCGCTGGGTGCTTCACGAAAGATATCGATCAGCTTTTCGAAGCGGCGAAACAGCATGAAAAAGGTAACTCCTGTTCAGTTAGACCCTCGGGCCTTGGCTCACGTCCCTGTGAAACCCGGGGTCAGTCGAGGCGCTTGGCCGACTTGATCAGAATCGGGTCGACCGGCACGTCACGCATACCGTTCTTGACCGTGGTTTGCGAGTTGACGATCTGATCGACAACGTCCATGCCCTTGACCACCTTGGCGAACACCGCGTAACCGGCATCACGGCCCGGATCGAGGAAGGCGTTGTCAGCTACGTTGATGAAAAACTGGCTGGTGGCCGAGTTCGGGTTCGAGGTACGCGCCATCGACAGCGTGCCGCGGGTGTTGTGCAGACCGTTGCTGGCTTCGTTGCGAATCGGATCCTTGGTCGGTTTCTGCTGCATTTGCGCAGTGAAACCGCCGCCTTGAACCATGAAACCAGGGATCACCCGGTGGAAAATGGTGTTGCTGTAGAACCCGCTGTCCACGTACTGCAGGAAGTTTTTGCTGCTGATCGGCGCTTTGACCGGATCCAGCTCCACTTCGATCTGGCCGAAACTGGTGTCGAGCAATACATGGGGTGCTTTCTCGGCAGCCATCAGGCTGGTGGCGAAGACGACCGAGCAGGTGGCAAGCAGGAGTTTTTTCAGCATGGGCTCAATGTTCCTTGAGAGGTGGTGGACGCTGCCAGAAACTGCAGCAGCGTCTGATTGAAAATGTGCGGTTGATCCAAGGGTGTAGCGTGCCGGGAATCGTCGATGACCGCCAGTCGTGCCTGGGGAATCAGGCGCACATAGCGTTCTTTCAGGGCTACCGGGGTGTAATCCTGGTCGGCGCTGATGACCAGCGTAGGACAGCGGATCTGCCCCAGGCGTTCGCTGACGCCCCAGCCGACTATGGCATCGAAGCTGGCCAGGTAGGCGCGCTTGTCGTTTTGTGCCCAGCGTTCGGCCATCTTGCGGCGCAGGTCGGCCTGTTCCGGTTTCGGGAACAGACGTGCCGCCAGGCCTTTGCCGATGGTTTCCAGGCTCAGCGCGCGGGCCATGGCCCAGCGCTTGGCCCACCAGATCCAGTCCTGGCGAGTACGGCGTTTGACCTCCGGAGCGCTGTTGACGATGCACAGGCTGCGTAGCCACTCTGGGTGATCGACGGCGAACTGAAAACCGACCATGCCGCCCATCGACAGGCCCACCAGGTGCACGGGGCCGGTCTGCAGGTGTTCGAGCAGTTCCAGCAGGTCGGCGCTGAAACTCTGGATGCTGTAGCGCTCGCGGGGTTTGTCGGAGCGGCCGTGACCGCGGATGTCCATGAGGATCACCCGGTAGTGACGGGCCAGCGCAGGCACCTGCATCTCCCAATCCTTGCAACTGGAGCCCAGGCCGTGCAACAGCACCAGCGGTTCGCCCTGGCCATATTCCTCGTAGTGCAGTGAACAACCTTCATGTTCGAAATAGGCCATGGGCGTGATTCCTGTCAGGCTTGGGCGGGAGCGGCGAAGGGCACGTCCAGCGGCGCGGTATCGAAATTGCGCAGCAATTCGATGAGAATCTGCGTGGCCGGGCCCAGGGGTTTGTCCTTGTTGGAGTAAAGGTAGAACAGTGGATGGCGACTGCCACCCTGATCCAGTGGCAGCGGCTTGAGCACACCTTCCCGCAGTTCGCGCTCGATCAGGTGACGGGGTAGCCAGGCGAAGCCCAGGCCGCTGCTGACAAAGGTCGAAGCGGTGGCCAGGCTGCCCACGGTCCAGCGCTGTTCGGCGCCGAGCCAGCCGACATCGCGCGGTTGCGCACGGCCCGAGTCGCGGATCACCACTTGCAGCTGGCTTTCCAGGTCCTGGAAGCTCAGCTCGCGGCCCAGGCGGTGCAGGCTGTGCTCCGGATGGGCAACGGCGACGAATTCCACTGAACTGAGCTCGGTGCCCAGGTAGCCGGAAATGTTGAAGCCGCTGATGGCCAGGTCGGCAACGCCTTCATGCAGCACCTCTTCGACCCCGGACAGCACTTCTTCACGCAAACGCACGCGGCAGCCGCGGCTTTGCGGCATGAAGGCGCTCAAGGCACGGACCAGGCGGGCATTGGGGTAGGCGGCATCGACCACCAGGCGCACTTCGGCCTCCCAGCCCTGTTCCATGTGGTGAGCCAGATCCTCCAGCTGACTGGCCTGCTTGACCAGTTGCCGGGAGCGGCGCAGCAGCACGTTGCCGGCTTCGGTCAGCACCGCCTTGCGT
Organism: Pseudomonas sp. GZD-222; assembly: GCF_049310525.1. NCBI lineage: Bacteria > Pseudomonadati > Pseudomonadota > Gammaproteobacteria > Pseudomonadales > Pseudomonadaceae > Pseudomonas > Pseudomonas sp. GZD-222. Next base: position 1,424 of record NZ_JBMOWO010000074.1, on the reverse strand, counting down.
CCGTCGATGCGCAGCAGCGGCACACCCAATTGATCCTGCATGCGCGCCACGGTGTAGCTCACCGAGGATTGCGAACGGTGCAGTGCTTCGGCCGCCTGGGCAAAACCGCCGTGATCGACCACCGCTTGCAGGGTCCGCCACTGATCCAGGGTAACGCGCGGCGCTTTCATCTTCGGCTCCTGTTGTCCTAAGCTGGCGCTCTTTCATGGAGAGCGTCGTATGAAAAAATGTTGTGCTGTACTGCTGGCCCTGCTTCCGCTCACAGCCTTGGCGTATCCCATCGATGTGGAAAAAACCCTCGATGGCGTCAAGCTCGACTACACCACCTACGACACCGACCGTGACATCGGTTCGATCACTCTGAACAACTATGGCGAGGTGGCGGCCCAGTGCAAGGTGCTGTTCCGCAATGGTCCGGAAGCCCCCAGGGTGCGCCGGGTACAGGTGCCGGCCAGGCAGAGCAAGGATGTCACCGCCAAATTCAACCGCGAGATCATCAAGCTGCGCATCAGCCTGGACTGCAAGCCGCAATGACTGAGGCTAGCGCACCGGCACAATAAAACAAATTAACTGATAGATTGCACCCAGATTTTACGCTTTTTAATCGATCGGTCACTGTTTAGTCTTACCTCCATCGACTTACCACATTCGCCGATGGAGGCAACCCATGTCCCGTGTACTCGTTATCGAAAGCAGCGCCCGCCAGCAGGGTTCGATCTCCCGGCAACTGACCCGCGACTTCGTCACCCAGTGGCAAGCCGCTCACCCTGGCGACCAGATCACCCAGCGTGACCTGGCCGTCAACCCGGTCCCTCACCTGGACGCCAACCTGCTCGGTGGCTGGATGAAACCCGAAGACCAGCGCAACGGCGAAGAGCTGCAAGCCCTGGCCCGCTCCAATGAGCTGACAGACGAAGTGCTGGCCGCCGATGTTCTGGTACTGGCCGCGCCGATGTACAACTTCACCATTCCGAGCACCTTGAAGGCCTGGCTGGACCATGTGCTGCGCGCCGGAGTGACCTTCAAGTACACCGAAACCGGCCCGCAAGGCCTGCTCACCGGCAAGCGCGCCTACATCCTCACGGCCCGTGGCGGCATCCATGCCGGGGCGACCAGCGACCACCAGGAACCGTACCTGCGTCAGGTCATGGCCTTCATCGGTATCCATGACGTGACTTTCATTCATGCCGAAGGCTTGAACCTGGGAGGTGACTTCCACGAGAAAGGCCTGAACCAGGCCAAGGCCCGCCTGGCTGCGGTAGCCTGACTGCCCTGAATTTTCCCGCCTGACACCTGTTGCTCCTTGGGTGTACCTGCCCGGTCTTGCTTTGCGCATGACCGGGCTTTTTTATCGGTGCAATCGCGGGGGGGGGAAAACCCTCCCGCGGACACCATGGGGGGAGGGGTGCACACACTATTTGACA
>NZ_JBMOWO010000073.1:0-35162 GCF_049310525.1 Pseudomonas sp. GZD-222 | reverse complement strand
CCCCTCCCTGCGATGGCTGGTGGCGACGTCGCCCCCCCCGCGATCGGTGAACAGCTAAGGTCGCCGCCTCACAGCAAGGGGCAAGCATGGGCTATTTATTGATCGTCGCACTGATCCAGGCGTTTTCCTTCAGCCTGATTGGTGAGTACCTGGCAGGGCACGTCGACAGCTACTTTGCCGTGCTGGCGCGGGTAGTGCTGGCCGGCCTGGTGTTTTTACCCCTGACCCGCTGGCGCCAGGTCGAGCCGCGGTTCATGCGCTCGATGTTGCTGATCGGCGCGCTGCAGTACGGCATCACCTATGTCTGCCTGTACCTGAGCTTCAGGGTGCTGACCGTGCCGGAAGTGCTGCTGTTCACCATCCTCACGCCCCTGCATGTGACCCTGATCGAGGATGCCCTGAACCGGCGCTTCAATCCCTGGGCCCTGGTGGCTGCCCTGGTGGCGGTGGCGGGCGCGGCGGTGATCCGCTTCGACAGCATCAGCCCGGACTTTTTCATCGGCTTCCTGCTGCTGCAGCTGGCCAACTTCACCTATGCCGCCGGCCAGGTGCTGTACCGTCACCTGATCGCGCGCAACCCCAGCGACCTGCCGCATTACCGGCGCTTTGGCTACTTCTACCTGGGGGCCTTGCTGGTGGTGCTGCCAGCGTTCCTGGCGTTCGGCAACAGCCAGCACCTGCCCAGCACCGATGTGCAATGGCTGGTGCTGCTGTTCCTCGGACTGTGTCCGACGGCGCTGGGGTTGTACTGGTGGAACAAGGGCGCGTGCCTGGTGTCCGGCGCGACCCTGGCGGTGATGAACAACCTGCACGTGCCGGTGGGGCTGCTGCTCAATTTGCTGATCTGGAATCAGCACGAGCCCCTGGGCAGGTTGTTCATCGGCGGGGCGGTGATTCTCGCTTCGCTATGGCTCGGTCGTCTCGGCAGTCAGCGTCCGCTGCTGGTTGGGCAGGTTCGCCGGTAGCAGGCCGGCGCGCAGGTCGTTGCCGCTGGGCTGCTGGTACAGACTCAGGCCGAACTCGGGCATCACCGCCAGCAAGTAGTCGAAGATGTCGCCCTGGATGCGCTCGTAGTCGGCCCAGGCGGTGGTACGCGTGAAGCAGTAGATTTCCAGCGGCACGCCCTGGGCGGTGGTCTGCATCTGGCGGACCATGCAGGTCATGTTCGGCTGGATTTCCGGGTGGCTCTTCAGGTAGGCCAGGGCATAGGCACGGAAAGTGCCGATGTTGGTCATGCGCCGACGGTTGGCGGACAGTTCGGCGACATTGCCCTGGGCCTCGTTCCAGGCCCGGAGCTCACTGCGCTTGCGGGCGATGTAGTCGGTCAGCAGACGCACTTCGCTCAGGCGCTGTTCTTCATCGGAGCGCAGGAAACGCACGCCACCGGCGTCGATGAACAGGCTGCGTTTGATCCGCCGTCCACCTGACTGCTGCATGCCGCGCCAGTTCTTGAACGACTCGGACATCAGGCGCCAGGTCGGGATGGAGACGATGGTCTTGTCGAAGTTCTGCACCTTGACCGTGTGCAGGGTGATGTCCACCACATCGCCGTCAGCACCGACCTGGGGCATCTCGATCCAGTCGCCGACCCGCAGCATGTCGTTGCTGGTCAGCTGGACGCTGGCCACGAACGACAGCAAGGTGTCCTTGTACACCAACAGGATGACCGCCGACATGGCACCCAGGCCCGACAGCAGCAACAGCGGTGAACGGTCGATCAGGGTGGCGACGATGATGATTGCGCCAAAGACATAGAGCACCATCTTCGCCAACTGCACGTAGCCCTTGATCGAGCGCGTGCGGGCGTGTTCGGTGCGTGCGTAGATGTCCAGCAGGGCATCGAGCAGGGCACTGATGGACAGCATCAGGAACAGGATGGTAAACGCCAGTGCAACGTTGCCGAGGAAATGCTGGGCCGGAGCATTGAGCTCGGGTACCAGTTTCAGGCCGAACTGCACCACCAGCGACGGCGTCATCTGCGCCAGGCGATGGAACACCTTGTTTTGCAGCAGGTCATTGACCCAGTGCAGTGCCGGCTGTCGGCCCAGCAGCTTGATCGCGTGAATGATCAGGAAGCGTGCCACCCGGCCGAGCACCAGGGCGATGACCAGCAAAATGCTCAGTCCAAGACCTGCGTGCAGCACGGGATGTTGATCGAGAGTGCCCCAGAGATCGAGGGCGTTTTGCCAGAACTGTTCAATAGCCATGCGGTAGTTGACGTGTCCGAAGTGAAAATGAGGGGGTATTAGAGCCCGGAAAGGTGCATCAATGCCAAAAGAAATTCGGCGTAGGCGCTGGAAAACGTTACCCTATACGGCTGAATTTCTGCACATGCCCGAGGTACACCCGTGTTTTCCCAATTCGCCCTGCACGAACGCCTGCTCAAAGCCGTTGCTGCACTGAACTTCGTAGAGCCGACTCCGGTGCAGGCGGCCGCCATTCCCATGGCTTTGCAGGGACGTGACCTGCGGGTGACGGCGAAAACCGGTAGTGGCAAGACTGCAGCATTCGTGTTGCCGGTGCTCAACCGCCTGGTCGACCTCAAGCAGAAGCGCGTCGAGATCCGTGCCCTGGTGTTGCTGCCAACCCGCGAGCTGGCCCAGCAGACCCTCAAGGAAATCGAGCGTTTCGCGCAGTTCACCTTCATCAAGGCCGGCATGATCACCGGCGGTGAAGACTTCAAGGAACAGGCCGCCATGCTGCGCAAGGTGCCGGATATCCTCGTCGGTACCCCGGGCCGCATGCTCGAGCAACTGAATGCCGGCAACCTCAAGCTTGAGCACGTGCAGGTAGTCGTTCTCGACGAAGCCGACCGTATGCTCGACATGGGCTTCTCCGAAGACGTCGAGCGCCTGTGTGGCGAGTGCCCGAACCGCGAACAGACCCTGCTGTTCTCCGCCACCACCGGCGGTGCCGGCCTGCGCGACATGATCGGTAAAGTCCTCAAGGACCCTGAGCACCTGATGCTCAACACCGTCAGCCAGCTCAACGACGGTACCCGTCAGCAGATCATCACCGCCGACCATAACCAGCATAAAGAGCAGATCGTCCAGTGGCTGCTGGCCAACGAGACGTACCAGAAGGCCATCATTTTCACCAACACCCGGGTCATGGCCGACCGTATCTACGGTCACCTGGTGGCCAAGGACATCAAAGCTTTCGTCCTGCACGGTGACAAGGACCAGAAAGACCGCAAGCTGGCCATCGAGCGCCTGAAGCAGGGCGGTGCCAAGGTGCTGGTGGCAACCGATGTTGCCGCCCGTGGCCTGGACGTTGACGGCCTGGACCTGGTGATCAACTTCGACATGCCGCGCAGCGGCGACGAATACGTTCACCGTATCGGCCGTACCGGTCGCGCGGGTAACGAAGGTCTGGCCGTGTCGCTGATCTGCCATGGCGACTGGAACCTGATGTCGAGCATCGAGCGCTACCTGAAGCAGACCTTCGAGCGCCGTGTCATCAAGGAAGTCAAAGGCACCTACAGCGGGCCGAAGAAGGTCAAGGCCTCGGGCAAAGCCGCTGGCGTGAAGAAGAAAAAGACTGACAAGAAGGGCGACAAGAAGGTTGTAGCCAAGCGCAAGCCGACCGCCAAGCCGAAGCCTAATGCACCGCTGGCCAGTGCTGATGGTCTGGCGCCGCTCAAGCGTCGCAAGCCGGCCCCTGCTGCAGAGTAAAGCCATTTATCGCGGGGCAAGCCCGCTCCCACGGGGCTGAATGTCTACTTGTGGGAGTGGGCTTGCCCCGCGAAAGCTCACACCTTTTTCTCAGCCGACTTCAACTCCTGCAACCGCTTGTCGATCAGTTGGCACTTGTCCGGCAGGTCCTTGCTGGCACTCTCAAGCTTCATCCCTTTCAACTCGTCGTTGATCTCCTTGGCCTTCTGCGGATTCTGCTCCGTCAGGCGCGTGACTTCCTTGGCCAGTTCCTCGCGTTTTTCCGTGGCTTCCTCAAGTGTGCATGCCCAACTGGGCAGGGCCAGCAGCAAGCTGGCGGCAGCAGCAATGTTCAACAGGGTTTTCATCGGCAGGACTCCCTTGGCTTGGTCTTGCGGTTGAGCGGCAAGCAGCGGGCAAAGTTCAGTCGAAGCGCAACACAAGGCTGGCAATCAACGCCTGCAGCCGCTGATAATCAGCGTTGGATCCACAGCTGCCGAGACTTTGCCATGCCGTTAGCCGATAGCGGGTGCCCGCAATGAGCGCCTCCCGCCGCAATACCGATGCCTTTGCCCTGCAAGTGATGCTGGTGCTGTGCCTGATCTGGGGCATTCAGCAAGTGATGATCAAGATGGCCGCGCCGGACATTGCCCCGGTGATGCAGCAGGCCTTGCGCTCGGGCATGGCGGCGGTGCTGGTCGGCCTGTTGATCTGCTTTCGCGGCGGTTGGGATCAGGTGGCGCACACCTGGCGGGGTGGCTTGCTGGCCGGCGCGCTGTTTGGCGTGGAGTTTTTGTTCATCGCCGAAGGCTTGAAGCTGACCTCGGCGGCGCACATGTCGGTGTTCCTCTATACGGCTCCGGTATTCACCGCGCTGGGCCTGCACTGGCTGCTGCCAAGCGAACGCCTGCGACCCCTGCAATGGTTGGGTATCGTGCTGGCGTTTGCCGGTATTGCCTACGCGTTTGCCGGTGGCGTGTCGCTGTCCGAGATGGACGGGCGCATGCTGCTGGGCGATGCCTTCGGTGTCCTGGCGGGCCTGGCCTGGGGCGCAACCACGGTGGTGGTGCGCGCTTCCCGGCTGTCGGAGGCACCGGCGACCCTGACGTTGTTCTATCAGCTGGCGGTCGGTTTTGTCGGCTTGTTGTGCATCGCCGCACTCAGTGGCCAGGTGACTCAGGTTCACTTCACCCCCCTGTCTATTGGCAGCCTGCTGTTCCAGGGGCTGATCGTGTCGTTCTTCAGCTACCTGACGTGGTTCTGGTTGCTGCGCCGTTACCTGGCGTCGAACCTGGCGGTGTTTTCCTTCATCACCCCATTGTTCGGGGTGACGTTTGGTGTGTTGCTGCTGGGTGAACCGCTGAGCCTGAATTTCGTCCTCGGCGCCGTAATGGTCCTGCTCGGCGTGACGCTGGTCAGCGCTGAGCAGTGGGTGCGCCGACGTTTGCGCAGCCTGCTGGGTTAACCTGCGGGCGCCAGAGTAGCGTTCCGGCCACTAGCAGGCCGCTGCCGGCGATGATCAGCGCCGGTTGTAAACTGGCGGCGAAGTGATTGCTCAGCGCTGCCAGCAGCGGGCCGCTGAGCTGGCCAACGGCAAAGCAGGCGGTCAGCAAGCCGGTGTTGCGCTGATAGCCGTGGGGCGACAGTTCGCGCAGGCGCTGCATCATCAGCTGCATGCAGGCCAGGAACGGTGTGCCGCACAACAACACCCCCAGCGCCAGGCCCGGGCCGTTGCCCAGCAAACAGGCGAACACGCCGGCGGCTTGTAACCACAAGGTCGCCATCAACCAGCGAGCAGTACTGCCCCAGTGCGGGCGGCGATAGCTGGCAACGACTACCCCCAGTGCTGCGGCCAGGCCAAATCCCGGCCAGAACAGGTCTGCCAGCCAGTGCCCGTGGAAGCGTGCGTTGGCCATCTGCGACATGAATGTGGCCGGGATGATGTAGCCGATGCCGTACAACGCATAGATCAGGCCCAGGCGGGCGATCCCCCGAGTCGGCGGCGGGGGTGCCAACGAAGTCGCGGCAGGGGTGGAGGCTTGCGGGCGCGGCAGAAAGGGCAGCACCGCCAGCAGCATGAGTAGCGCGGTGCCGGCATAGATCATCCACAGTGAGGCGGAGCCCAGGCCGTAAAGGTTAGCGAACAGTGCCAGCAGACCCGTCAGCATGATGCCCACGCCAGGCCCGGCAAACACCAGGGCACCTGCCTTTGGCTGGTTGCTCGCCGCCGCCACTTGCTGACTGAGGCTGGTGACCATGACCAGCACCCAGGCGCTGGCCACGCCGGTACCGAACCGCAACAGCAGGTGACTCCAGAAGCCATTGGCCCAGACCGAGGCCAGGGTGAGCACTACACACAGCCACAAGCCGCCCTGCAGCCGGGCGCTGACCTGGCCTGGACGGCGGGCGAGCATGGCGTCCAGCGCGCCGAGCAGGTAACCCAGGTAGTTGGCGGCGGCGATCAGGCCGGCGGCGGTCAGGCTGATCTGGCCTTCGCCGATCAGGTGCGGCAACTGCGGGGTGAGGGCAAAGCGGCCGATACCCATGGCCATCATCAGGGCCACGGCGCAGGCGAGCAGGCGAATGAACGGTGACATGCTCAGGTTCCTCAGGCGGGAGCGATGACCGTCAGGCTACGGAGGATTGACTTTCAGCAAAATTGAATAATTATGAGGAACTTGTTCTGTTCTGGAGAATATCTCGTGGAGCTCAGCCAATTGCGCATTTTTCAGGCGGTTGCCGAGGAAGGCTCGATTACCCGTGCGGCTGAACGTATGCACCGGGTGCCCTCGAACCTGTCCACGCGCCTGCGCCAGCTTGAGGAGCAGTTGGGTGTGGAACTGTTTCGCCGTGAGCGCCAGCGCTTGCAATTGTCGCCGGCGGGCAAGGTCTTGCTCGATTACGCCGGGCGCATGCTGGCGCTGCGTGATGAGGCAGTGGCCGCCGTGCAAGGCGGGCAACCGGCCGGAGACTTTGCTCTGGGAACCATGTACAGCACGGCGGCGATCCACCTGCCGGCGCTGCTGGCGCGCTATCACAAGACCTATCCGGCAGTGAACCTGCAGGTGCAGGCGGCGCCTAGTGGCGAACTGCTTGAAGGCCTGCTCAGCGGTCGCCTCGACGCTGCCCTGGTGGATGGCCCATTGGCATTGGCCGGACTGGACGGGGTGCCGCTGTGTGATGAAACCCTGGTGTTGATTACCGAGCCCGATCATCCCCCGGTGCACAGCGCCCGGGATGTGGCTGGGCGTGCGGTGTTCACCTTTCGCTTGGGATGTGCTTATCGCATGCGTCTGGAGGCCTGGTATGCGCATGACCGTGCAGCAATGGGGCGGGTCATGGAGATCGAGTCGTATCCGAGCATGCTGGCCTGTGTGATTGCCGGGGCAGGGGTGGCGCTGATGGCCCAATCGATGCTCGACAGCTTGCCCGGACGCGAGCGGGTGGCGGCACACCGCTTACAGTCACCGTTCGATCTGGCGACGACCTGGCTGATGTGGCGCAAGGGCATGCGCGGCGCAAATCTGAGTGCCTGGATCGATCTGCAACAAGGGGAAACAGTTGCCGGGGCGGCGGAAGTGGCGGTCAGGGCTTGATTAAGATCAAACTCGACCCAACTTGTAGTCCTAGAGCATGCGCAATGTAGGACATAGGACTATGATCTGTATGAAGCATCGCAGGATTGAAACGCCGTGCAGGCTGACCCGTAAGGGGGAGTTATGAGAAATAATCTGTTCAACTGGCTTCATGACCTGGCTGCGGCTCTGGGCTTGATACCACCGCCGTTGCAGCCCGTGCCAATCCCTACTGATGAGGAGCAGCGCAAGCGCCAGCCTCGTCGCTAGGCGCCTGGCCTGGGCCGCCGCATCAGGTTGATGCGACGGCCACCGTTGGCCTGAGTCAGGCCAGGTTTACCGCACCCGCCGGACGGCGCGACATCACACTCACCACAACAAAGCTGACCAGTGCGATCGCCAGGCTGTAGTAGATTGGCGTGTTGGCATCCATCCCGTCTTTGATCATGAATACCAGGGCAGTGACAAAGCCCAGGGTCATGCTGGTGATTGCACCGGCAGTGGTCGCCCGTTTCCAGTAGATCGCCCCGATCAGTGGTACCAGCATGCCGCCGACCAACAGGTTGTAGGCCAGGGTCAGTGCGCTGATCACGTCTTCGACCACCAGGGCGATAGCCAGCACGGCAATACCGGTGAGGAAGGTGAACAGGCGGTTGATGCCCAGGCTCGACTGCTTGCCGCCGCGCAGCTTGGGCAGCAGGTCTTCGGTCAGTACGGTCGAGGCGGCCAGCAGGCCAGCACTGGCCGTGGACATCATCGCCGCCAGCGCCGCTGCAATCACCAGGCCGCGGATGCCGTCAGGCAGTGCGGATTTAACGATGGCAGCGAAGGCATTGTTGGCGTTGCCCAGGTCAGGCAGCAGCACATGGGCCGCCATACCGATCACTGCACAGACCAGACCGTAGATCACGCAATAGACACCGGCAACGGTACCGGCGCGCTTGGCGACCTTCTCGTCGCGGGCGGTGAACACCCGCTGCCAGATATCCTGACCGATGAGAATGCCGAAGAAGTAGATCAGGAAGTAGGTGATGATGGTGTCCCAGCCGATGGTGGTCAGACTGAAGCTGGCACTTGGCAGCTTGGCGACCAGCTCATCCCAACCGCCTACGCGGTACAGGCAGATTGGCAGCAGGACAAACATCAGGCCAACAGTCTTGATCACGAACTGGACGATGTCGGTCAGAGTCAGCGACCACATGCCGCCAACGGTGGAGTACACCACGACGACACCGCCGCCGAGCAGAATCGCGGCCCAGAACGGCATGTCGAACAGCACTTGCAGCACGGTACCCATTGCCAGGGTCGAGGTCACAGCAATCATCAGCGCATAGGCGAGCATGATTACCGCACTGGCCTGACGGGCCATGGGGTTGTAGCGTTGCTCCAGGACCTGGGTCACGGTGAAGATTTTCAGGCGCAGCAGCGGTTTGGCCAGGAACAGGTTCAGGGCGATGATACCCAGACCCAGGGCCGCACACAGCCAGAAGCCCGAGATACCGTGAACGTAGCCGAGTTTCACCGTACCTACAGTCGATGCGCCGCCGAGCACGGTGGCGGCCATGGTGCCCATGTACAGGCTTGGGCCCAGGTTGCGCCCGGCTACCAGGTAGTCTTCATGGGTTTTCGCCTTGCGCATGCCGTACCAGCCCAGCCCGAGCATGCCGGCCGCATAGATCAAGACAACGAATAAGTCTAAGGCCATGGGTGTCTCCGATTATCTTTATTATGGTGAGATCGATCCTGGCGCCAGGCAAGCCCGGCGCCGGTCATTCGTCTACTGCTCAGGACGCGTGCGCGCCCCGGCGATCATGGCTCCTGCCTCGTTGTAGCTCCTGGTGCCTGTCGGTCAGCGGCGAGCAACGCCCGGCAAGACACAGAGCATTTCGTACAGCAGGTTGGCACCGAGCAACGAGGTGTTGCCGGTGGTGTCGTAAGGTGGCGAGACTTCCACCAGGTCGCAGCCAATCAAGTCCAGACCCTGGCAGCCACGGATGATTTCCATGGCCTGGATGGTGGTCAGGCCACCGATTTCCGGGGTGCCGGTGCCTGGCGCCCAGGCTGGGTCGATACCGTCGATGTCGAAGCTCAGGTACACCGGACCGCCGCCGACTTTCTCGCGGACTTCGGCCATCAGCGGTGCCAGGGATTTGTGCCAGCACTCTTCGGCCTGGACCACACGGAAGCCCTGCTTGCGGCTCCAGTTGAAGTCTTCAGCGGTGTAGCCCTGGGCGCGCAAGCCAATCTGAACCACACGGTCGCAGTCCAGCAGACCTTCTTCCACGGCGCGGCGGAAGGTGGTGCCGTGGGCGATTTTCTCGCCGAACATGTGATCGTTGACGTCAGCGTGGGCATCGATGTGCACCAGGCCTACCTTGCCATGCTTCTTGTGGATCGCCCGCAGGATCGGCAGGGTGATGGTGTGGTCGCCACCCATGGTCATGGGGATGACATTGTGCTCGAGGATTTCGTCGTAGGCTTCTTCGATGATGCGCACGGCGTCAAGCAGGTTGAAGGTGTTGATCGCGACGTCGCCGATATCGGCGACCGACATCGAATCGAAGGGGGCAGCGCCAGTGGCCATGTTGTACGGGCGGATCATCACCGACTCGGCGCGGATCTGCCGAGGGCCGAAACGGGTGCCGGAGCGTAGCGAAGTACCGATGTCCAGGGGAATGCCGATGAACGCGGCATCAAGGCCTTCGGCGCTTTGCAGGTGAGGGAGACGGAGCATGGTGGCGATGCCGCCGAAACGCGGCATTTCGTTGCCGCCCAGTGGTTGGTGCAGAATCTTGTCCACGGTCGGGCCTCATCGATTCGATTGTTTTAGTTGTTGGAACCTGTCTTGCGGGTCGGCTAATAACCCTGGAAAGCTTGCAAGCAGGTGCATTGCGGCAGAGTCTGCAAAAGGTAGTGGGCAAAAAGAATCGCTACAGGCAAATACTTAGTTCAGGTTTTTCTAAACTAATCACCGGGATCTGGTTAGACTTTGGCCATTCAGCGTTTTCCCGGACCCAATAAACCATGGCTTCTGCACTGCCTGACCTGAAACTCCTGCGCATTTTCGTCAGCGTCGTGCGCCATCAGGGGTTCGCCAATGCCCAGCGTGAGCTCAACCTTTCCACCTCGGCCATCAGCACTTACATGAGCCAGCTCGAAGCGGCCTTGGGCATTGTCCTGTGCCATCGCGGGCGAGGGGGCTTCAGCCTGACCAGCAAGGGCGAGCTGTTTCATCAGGAAACCCTGCGCCTGCTGGCCGAAATGGACGGCTTCGAGCAGTACGCCGCTGCGCTCAAGGGCGAGTTGCGCGGTACCTTGAACCTTGGGGTGATCGACTCGACCGTCGGCGATCGCGCCTTGCCGCTCGCCGAAGCCATCGGCGCTTACAGCCAGGAACACCCGGCCGTGCACCTGCACCTGTCGGTGTCCAGCCCCTACGAGCTGCAGCTAGGCGTCCAGGACAATCGCCTGGACCTGGCCATCGGCGCGTTCTCCACGCGCATGAGCGGGTTGGTTTATCAACCCTTGTACCGTGAGCAACACTGGTTGTACTGCAGCAATCGCCATCCGCTGTTTCACGAACGGCGCATTCCCGAGCAGGTCATCACCCAGCAACGCATGGTCGGACGCGGCTACTGGAGCCAGGCGGAGCTGGCCCGACACGGCTTCAAGCACAGCGCCGCGACTGTGGAAAGCATGGAGGCGCAGCTGATTCTGGTGTTGTCCGGGGCCTACATCGGCTACCTGCCGGAACACTATGCCCAGGCCTGGGCTGACAAGGGTGATTTGCGCGTGTTGTCGCCGGCGACCTTCGGTTATCAGGCGCCATTTTCGATGATCATTCGCCGCGGACGCAGTCGCGAGCCTCTGATTCAGACCTTCCGCGATCTGCTTAAAGCGCAACTCACCCCGACCTGACCGAAATGACCTCTGAAAAATTCAGTTAGCACCGGAAATTTCCTCAATTTCCTGGCTACTTCCCGATAAAAGCTCTGCTAAACCTGTACTGCGTTGATGAAATTTCCCCATCTTCCTTCGGCAGGTATCGCACCTATGCGGATGAATTTGCCCGTCACTGAGCAGCAAAGAACCTTTCCCAACGAACAACGCCTGATCTCCACCACCGATCTCAACAGCCGTATCACCTACTGCAACGATGCCTTCGTCGCCATCAGCGGCTTTACCTATGATGAATTGCTCGGCCAGACGCATAACCTGGTGCGTCACCCGGACATGCCGCCGGCGGTGTTCGCGCATATGTGGGAAACCATCAAGCAGGGCAAACCGTGGATGGGCGTGGTGAAAAACCGCGCCAAGAATGGTGATTTCTACTGGGTCAGCGCTTATGTGACGGCGATCTACGAGAACGGCCGGATCAGCGGCTATGAATCGGTACGCTCTGTGCCGAGTCGCGAGCAGATCCGTCGTGCCACAGCCTTGTATGCGCGCTTGCGGCAAGGGCGCGCGGCGGTGTCCTGGGCGGCGCGCGTGGGGGAGTGGGTCGAGCATGGGTGGCCATTGCTTGGCGCCGGTCTGCTGTCGGCGGCAGGGTATCTGTGGTTAGCGCAATATGCAGCGCTTGGTGTGCTGATGACCAGCCTGCTTAGCGCCTGGTACTTGATCGAGTCGCGTCAGAACCGGGTGATCAAACGCACCCTGGCAGAGCACCCGAAAGCCTTTACCAGTCCGATCGTGGCGCTGACCTACAGTGACAACAAAGGCCTGCAGGGGCAGCTGGACATGGCCATTCTCAGCGAGGAAGCGCGCTTGCAGACGGCCCTTACGCGCTTGGTAGATGCAGGCGTCGGGGTCAAGACGCGGGCGGCACAATCCTCGGATCTGTCGGGCGCCCAGGCGCAGATGCTCGATCGCCAGCGCAGTGAAACGGATCAATCGGCAACGGCCATTGCGCAGATGGCCGCGACGATCCAGGAAGTCACCCACAACGTGCAAACCACAGCGACCGCCGCTGCCGATGCCGATCAACTGACCCAGCAGGGCAGCGACCTGGCCCAGCAAAGCCTGCGGGCCATGGGCAGCATGAGCGAGGCGGTGAATGACATCGGTCAGGCGGTCAACGCCCTGGCCGACCAGACCCAGTCAATCGGCAGCGTGGTGGATGTGATCACCTCGATTGCCGAGCAGACCAACCTGCTTGCCCTCAACGCCGCGATCGAAGCCGCGCGCGCCGGTGAGCAGGGGCGTGGGTTTGCGGTGGTGGCTGATGAAGTGCGCTCCCTGGCCCAGCGTACCCGCTCGTCCACCGAGGAGATCCACCAGATCATTGCGTCGCTGCGTGACGGCGCTCAGCGGGCAGTGTCGAGCGCCAGCAAGGGCGAGCAGATTTCCAGAGAAAGCGTCCAGCGGGTCGAAGCGGTGCAGTCGGCGCTGGTGGGGATCAGCCAGGCGGTGAGCCGCATCACCGGCATGAGTCAGCAGATGGCCACTGCGTCCGAGCAACAGAGCCATGTTGCTGAAGACATCAATCAGCAGATCACCCGCATTGCCCAGCTCTGCGATCACAGTGCCGGGCAGGCCAAGCAGGGTGCCGAGATCAGCCAGGACCTGGAACGCATGGCTGACTACCTGTACAGCCTGGCCGAACGCTTCAACCGTTGACATCGTGCGCTTATCCCACAGGGAAGTGGGCTTTTTTCGGGACTGCTGTGGCACACTTTGTCGGCCCAGGAGAACCCGATGTCCAGAATTCAGTGCGAGCGCTGTCTGCGCCCACAAGCCCATTGCCTTTGCCCGTTGATACCCTCCCTCGACAGCCGCACCCGGGTGCTGGTGTTGCAGCATCCCAGTGAAGTGCGCCATGCCCTGAACACCGCGAAGCTGGCGGCGTTGGGGCTGCGTAATGCCGAGTTGCGGGTGGGCGAGGTGTTCGAGGACCTCGCCGAGCTGCTCGAGGTACCCGGCTATCGTAGTGCACTACTGTTTCCGGGAGACGGCGCGCAGGCGCTGGGTGCCTATAGCGACGACGCTGATGAGCGCCCATGGCTGCTGGTGGTACCCGATGGTACCTGGCGCAAGGCAAGCAAACTGCTGCACCTGAATCCGCTGCTGGCCGCGTTGCCGAGGGTGACCCTGGGACAATTGCAGCCTTCACGCTACCGCTTGCGCAAGGCACCGGCCGAAGGCGCGCTATCGACCCTGGAGGCAGTGGTGCAAGCGTTGAATGTGCTGGAGGCACCGCGGTCTTTCGATGCGCTGCTCAAGCCGTTCGAATCCTTGATCGAAGGGCAGATCGAGGCGATGGGGCGCGAGACCTACGAGCGTAATCATTTGCGTTGAATATGGGGGGAAACCCCTCCCCCCACGGCCCCCCCTTTGGGGGGGGTGGGTTTCCCCCGCGATAATCAACGTTCACGCATGGCTTCAGTCCGTGCCTTGAGCACCGGTTTGAGCAGGTAATCCAGCACGCTTTTGTGCCCGGTGATGATGTCCACGGTGGCGGTCATGCCGGGGATGATCAGCAGGGGCTTGTTGTCGCCGCCGAGGTGATTTTTGTCGGTACGCACCTGGATCAGGTAGAAGGAATTGCCCTTGTCGTCGGTCACCGTGTCGGCGCTGATCAACTCCAGCTTGGCCTTCAGCCCCCCATAAATGGTGTAGTCGTAGGCGCTGAACTTGACCATTGCCGCCTGCCCCGGGTGCAGGAAGGCCACGTCCTGAGGACGCACTTTGGCTTCGATCAGCAGGTTGTCTTCCAGTGGCACGATCTCCAGCAGGTCGCTGCCCGGCTGAACCACGCCACCAATGGTGTTGACCTTGAGCAGCTTGATGATGCCGTGCACCGGCGAGACCACTGTGGTCCGCGAGACCCGGTCATCGATGGCAATGCTCGAAGCGGTGATCTTCGACAGGTCGGTGCGTTTTTCGTTGAGTTCCTTGGCTGCCTCCGAACGGAAGCCGGCTTCCGATTCTTCGATCTTGCTCTTGATTTCCGCCACCGCCGCCTCGGCCCGGGGAATCGCCAGAGTGGTGGCATTCAGCGAGCCTCGGGCCTCCACGGTGCTGCGCTTGAGGCGCAAGATCTCCACCGGTGAAATCGCCCCGGTGCCCACCAGCGGCGTCGACATGTTCAGTTCCTGTTGCAGCAGCGCCAGCGCCGAGCGGTACTGCTCGGCCTTGGAACGAAATTCGGCCAGCTCCTGGGTCTTCTGCCGCAGCTGTTCGCTGAGGGTCTGCTTCTCGCTGGTCAGGCGCCGTTGCCGCGACTGATACAGCGACAGCTCGTCTTCAGCCACTTGCGGCGCCTTGTCGCGTACTTCTGCAGAGACCTGGAACGAGCGACCTTCGGCTTCGGCCGACAGGCGCTCGACCTGGGCGGTGAGGGCATAGCGATCGGCTTCACTCTCGCCTTTGTTGGACTGGAAGCGGGTATCGTCCAGGCGCAGCAAGGTGTCGCCCTTGTTCACCATCTGCCCTTCACGGACAAAAATCTCGGTGACGATGCCACCTTCAAGGTTCTGGATCACCTGGATCTTGCTCGATGGAATCGCCTTGCCTTCACCCATGGTGACTTCGTCGAGCACCGCGAACCCGGCCCACAGCAGGGCCACCAGCAACAAGGCGGCCGTCAGCCATACGGTGACGCGCGACAGGCGCGGTGAGTCCTGTAACGTGGCGCCGGCCACGTCTGGCATGTAGTCGCGTTCGGCGGTCTTGCCGAAGCTCTGGAAATAACTGCGCAAGCCTTGGCTGATGGACATGACTGGACCCCCTAGATGGCCGAACCAACCCGGCCTTTGCGCAGCGCATCGATAACCGCTTCTTTCGGCCCGTCAGCCACGACCTTGCCGTTGTCCAGCACCAGCAGACGGTCGACCAGGCTGAGCATGGAGGTACGGTGGGTCACCAGCAGCAGCGTCTTGCCCTCGACCCAGCCATGCAGGCGTTGGCGCAACTGGTCTTCGCTGGCGTTATCCATGTGGCTGGTGGGTTCGTCGAGGATCATGATCGGTGGCTCCAGCAACATTGCCCGGGCCAGCAGCACAGACTGGCGTTGCCCCCCGGACAGTAGCTGGCCGCGCTCGCCCACCGGCCGGTCAAAGCCTTGCGGATGCTGGCGTGCCAACTCGCTGACGCCGGTCAATTCGGCCACCTCGAGCATGCGTGCATCGCTGACATAGCGCGCACCGAGGGTGAGGTTGTCGCGCAGGCTGCCCGCCAGCAGCGGCAGGTCATGGGCGACATAGCCAAGCTGGTGGCGCAAGTCGGCGATGTCGAGTTGGCGCAGGTCGAGATTGTCGAGCAGGATCTGCCCTTCGTCAGGCTCGTAAAAACCCATCAACAGGCGGGCGAGGGTGCTTTTGCCCGAGCCGCTGCGGCCGATGATGCCGATGCGCTCACCGGGCTTGACGCTGAAGCTCACGCTATTGAGCGCCGCAGCGTTCTGTCCGGCATAACGAAAACTGACATGGCTGACCTCAAGCGCGCCTTGCAGCTGTGTGCGTTCCAGCGGTTGCTGGCCCGCCTGGCGTTCCTGCGGCAACGCCATCAGCGCATCGGTGCTGCGCATGGTCAGTTGCGCCTGTTGATAACGGGTAATCAGCCCGGCGATCTGGCCCAGCGGTGCCAGTACCCGGCTGCCGAGCATGTAGCTGGCGACCAGGGCGCCGACACTGAGGTTGCCGGCAATGATGCTGTAGACCCCGGCGACAATGGTGGCCATGCCGCAGAATTGCTGGATGAACAAGGTGCCGTTGGTGGCCAGGGCCGACAGGTTGCGGGCATGCGCGTCGAGGCGGGTCAGCGCGCCGTGGGTGCTTTCCCACTGGTACTGGCGCTCACTCTCGGCGCTGCAGGCTTTGAGGGTTTCCAGGCCGCCCAGGGTTTCGATTAGCAGAGCCTGGCGCACCGCGCCCAGGGCCAGGCTTTTTTGCACGGTGTCGCGCAAGCGAACCTGAATGAACAGGGCAAACATAATCGTGATTGGGAAGGCGATCAGCGGAATCACCACCAGCCAGCCCCCGAGCAAGCCGATCACCAGCAGCATCAGTACCACGAACGGCAGGTCGATGACGCTGGTCAGGGTCACGGCGGTGAGAAACTCGCGCAGGCCCTGGAAGTCATGGATGCTTTGTGCAAAGCCGCCGACGGTGGCCGGACGGGCCTTCATCGACATCCCGGTGATGCGCTCGAATAGCGTGGCCGAGAGAATCAGGTCGGTCTTTTTCCCGGCCTGATCCAGCAGATGGGCGCGTACTACGCGCAGAATCAATTCGAACAGGGTGCCGATCAACAGACCGACCACCAGTACCCATAAAGTTGAGATTGCCTGGTTGGGCACCACCCGGTCGTAGGTCTGCATGACGAACAGCGGCACCATCAGGCCGAGCAGGTTGATCAGCAAACTGGCCAGGACCGCATCGCTGTACAGCCAGCGCGACAGCTTCAGGGTGTCGCGAAACCAGGCATTGACCCTTGGCATCAACGGCGCACGCAAGTCTTCAAGCTCATGCCGGGGGCGGGCAAACAGCGCCTCGCCGCTGTAGGCAGCGGCCAATTCCTCGCGGCTGACCCACTGCTCACCACCTTCGGCCTCGCTGGGCAGGATCAGCGCCTTGCCGTCATCTCCCCAGCGCCGTAGCACGGCGCAGCGCCGGTCCTTGAGCAGCAAAAGCACCGGCAAGTTGAGCGCTGAAATCGCGCTCAATTCCCGGCGCAGCACACGCGCCTGCAATCCGGCGCGAGCGGCTGCCCGCGGTAGCAGGTCAAGGCTCAGGCGCTGCAGGGGCAAAGGCAGGCCGGCACTGAGGCCGGCGCGACTGACCGTGCAGCCGTGCAGCTTGCAAAGGATCAGTAGACCATCGAGTAGCGGATCATCGAAGCTCAGGCGCGGATCTACCGTCGAGCTCGCAGCTTGCATGCTGGTCACAATGGCCTACTCCTGCAGAGGGTTGAGGCTTAGCGCATATCGGGCAAACGTGCTTCGCTTCTCACTTCACTCTTTGCAATGGCTTCAGGCGGTAACGAGATCCGCTGCTTGTTCAGCAGCTCACCCATGTTGGACAGTACGCGGTACATCGAGAACTCCTCGATGTAGCGCACTTCGGTGTAGCGGCGGTTGGCGTTGTACAGCTCGTTTTCACTGTCGAGCAGGTCGAGCAGGGTCCGTTGGCCGAGACCGAACTGATCCTGGTAGGCCGCGCGCACACGGGTGGTGGTGTCGGCGTATTCACGAGCGGTCGGGGTTTGTTTGCGCGCGTTGGTCATGGCGTTCCACGACAGGGCCAGGTCCTCGTTGAGGGTGCGCAAGGCATTGTTGCGGATGTCCATCGCCTGGTTGATCTTGTGCGCGTCCGACTGCAGGCGGGCCTTGTCGCTGCCGCCACGGAACAGGTTGTAACTCAGCTCGACGCCGGCTTGCCAGTCGTTGTTGTCGTGACCGACCTGGCCTGCCGTATTGTTGTTGGCACCAGTGGCCAACACCGCATCCAGACGCGGATAGAACGGCGACTTGGCCACTTCGTACTGTTGCTCGGCGGCTTGCACGTCAGCCTGGGCCGACTTCAGGTAGGGGTTGTGTTCAAGCATGTCCTGGCGCGCGTCCAGCAGGCTCGCAGGCATTTCGCCCTTGATGGTGACCGGGGTTTCCAGTTCGTCGGGAACGCGCCCGATAACGCTGTAGAAATTGGCCTCGGCGTCCGCCAGGTCGACTTCGGCGGTGTACAGGTTGTTTTCTGCCAGCGCGCGACGCGCAGTCGACTGATCAAGGTCGGCGGTGCTGCCCACGCCGCGTTCGCTGCGCAAGCCGATCTGGTCGTTGACGCGCAAGTGGGCTTGCAGGTTGTTGGTGGCCAGGGTCACCAGTTCGCGACGCTTGAGTACTTCCAGGTAAACCTCGATGGCGCGCAGGGCGATGCTCTGCGCGGTTGCCTGGGTGTAGTAGGCACGGGAGTTGACCACAGCTTCAGTGCGAGCGACCTCGTTCGGGGTGTTGAAGCCATCGAACAGCATCTGCCGCAAGCGCAGGTCGGACTGGGTGTAATTCAGTGTTTCCTTGTTGTGATTGGAGGTGCCGTCGGGATTGGTGAAGCGCGTGTTGGTGTTATCCGACTTCTGCCGACCGTAGCCGGCAACCAGGTCGACGCGAGGGTACCAACCGCCTTTGGCAACATTGACGTCTTCGTCGGCGGACAAGCGATTGTTGCGGCTGGCGTTGATTTCAGGATGTTGGTCCACGGCGCTTTGTACAGCTTCCGTAATCGACATCGCCTGGGCATTGGCACACGCCATGGCCAATAGAATTGCGCCGGTGATGGGGGTCAAAACGCGCATGGGGTACTTCTCCCTGATTTCTAATTTATGTATTGCTGTCGTCAAAAAAGTGACGAATTTTTAAGGGCAAACCGTTTCAGGCTTGTAACAACAGAGCTAAGAACATTTATAAGGCGAGCTAAGAAGAAATTTTCATAAGGGTTATGCGAAAAAAAACTTATGCGGTCTAAGGAATCCACGACATTGTTCATATCAAGGCGACCGTTGATTGTGCGCTGGGGTGCATTTTTCGGGCGTCGGAAACAAGTTCAGTATTTTTTGCGGCAAAGGGCACGGATGTAGCGGAGGGGATGGAGGAAGATCAGATTTGGCGACAAATTTTTGGCAGATGCCAAGTGGCCACGTCGTTTTCCACGTTCACTGGGAGTCTGGAATGCGAAGGTGTTGATTTCATTGAAATCCACCTTCGCCTTTAGCGTTTGTCAGGTAGTCGTTCAAGGCAGGCGCAGCGGGCCAATCACGCGAGATTCAGAGTGCTTTTCTGCGAAAAACCGTTCCGCAGCGGAGGAGAGCGCTCATGGCCAAGTTAATCGGTGTTGTCAGCAAAGTAGTCGGAGAGGTCTTCGCCGTCGCCAGCGACGGAACCCGTCGGGCGCTGATCGAAGGTGACCGGCTGTTTGCCGGCGAGCAATTGCAGACAGGGGCTGCGGGGGCAATTGCGGTCCATCTGCAAAATGGCGCCGAGTTAACCCTGGGCCGTGACAGCAGCCTGGCACTGTCGCCGCAGCTGCTTGCCAGCCAGGCGCCGCATGTCGATGCGCCAGAAGCCCACGCGCCGAGTCAGGCGCAACTGACCGATGTGGAAAAACTCCAGCAAGCCATCGCTGCCGGCGCCGACCCGAGTCAGGACGCCGATCCGACCGCGGCCGGTCCGGGCAGTGGCAGTGCTTCGGGGGCCCTGGGGGGCGGTCACTCTTTTGTTCTGCTCAATGAGGTGGGCGGCCGGGTTGATCCGGTTATCGGCTTCCCGACTGCGGGTTTCAACGGCTTTGCCGAGTTGCGCGAACCTGATCTCGGTGAGATCAACAACAACGATGATGTGCCATCGCTGCAACCGTTGGTGAACAACCCGGTCAGTCTCGAGGGGCTGGAAGCAACGGGTGGCGAGCTGTCCCTGAATGAAGCCAGCCTGGCGCAGGGCTCGGCCAGTGATCCTGCAGCCCTGACCCGGACCGGCAGCTTTACCGTGGTTGCCGAGGATGGGGTCTTCAACCTGAATGTCGGTGGCATCAATGTCGTCACGGCCGGTGTGGTGACCGGAGTCGGCCAATCCATCACCACCGGGCTGGGTAACGTTTTGACCATTACCGGCTACGATGCTGCGACCGGTGTGGTCAGCTACAGCTACACCCTGACCGGTGCCGATACGCATAACACGGGTAATGGCACCAGCCTGGGCGAGAGCTTCACGGTGGTGGTCAGCGACAGCGATGGCAGCAGCGCCACGGGTTCGATTGATGTGAACATCGTCGATGATGCGCCGAACGCTGTCGACGATCTCAATACAACGCCTGCCACCGAGGCTCAGCTGACCCTGACCGGCAACGTTCTGGTCAACGACAGTCAGGGCGCTGACCGCATCACCAGCGGACCCATCACCCCGCAAACCATCACGGGTACCTACGGCACCCTGGTGCTGGCGGCTGACGGTTCCTACACCTATACGCTGAATCCTGCTGATCCGGATTTCATCAACCTGCACGGTGGTGGCAGCGGTGTCGAAGTGT
The DNA here is from genome assembly GCF_049310525.1 of Pseudomonas sp. GZD-222. Classification (NCBI taxonomy): domain Bacteria; kingdom Pseudomonadati; phylum Pseudomonadota; class Gammaproteobacteria; order Pseudomonadales; family Pseudomonadaceae; genus Pseudomonas; species Pseudomonas sp. GZD-222. The sequence continues at coordinate 14,918 of NZ_JBMOWO010000073.1, read as the reverse complement.
TCACCTACACCCTCAACGACGCCGACGGCGACAGCAGCACGGCGACGCTGAAGATCAATGTCAGCAACCTGAATGATCCAGTAACGCTCAATGGCCTCAATCTCGAAGGCGGTGAGCTGACCGTTCATGAGAAAAACCTCGGTGACGGCAGCAGCCCCGATAATCCGGCGTTGACCCAGGGTGGTAGCTTCACGGTGCAGGCAGCGGATGGTCTGCAATCTCTCACTGTGGGCGGTATAACCGTGGTGGCCGGCGGCAGCGCGGTCGGCTTCCCGCAGTCGGCGGTCAGCCCGGAAGGCAACACCCTCACTATTACCGGCTACAACGCCAGCACCGGTGTGGTTTCGTATACCTACACCCTGATCAACAACGACGCGCATACCACCGGCAACGGCACCAGCCTGGGCGAGAGTTTCACGGTAGTGGCCACCGACACCGATGGCAGCAGCGCCACGGGTTCGATCAATGTGAACATCGTCGATGACGCGCCGAACGCCGTCGACGATCTCAACACGGCGCCTGCCACGGAAGCGCAATTTACCCTGACCGGCAATGTGCTGACCAATGATGTGCAGGGCGCCGACCGCATCACCAGCGGTCCGATCACCCCACAATCCATCACCGGTAAATACGGCACCCTGGTGCTGGCCGCCGACGGTTCCTACACCTACACGCTGAACACCAGCGACCCGGACTTCATCAATCTGAAGGGTGGTGGTAACGGCATCGAGACCTTCACCTACACGCTCAAGGATGCCGATGGCGATAGCTCGACCGCCAACCTGGTGCTTAACGTCAGTAACCTCAACGATCCGGTAACCCTCAACGGCCTCGATGTCGAAGGCGGTGAGCTGACCGTCCATGAGAAAAATCTCGGCGATGGCAGCAACCCGAACGGCGCGGCCCTGACCCAGGGCGGCAGCTTCACGGTAACCGCGCCGGATGGCCTGCAAACCCTGACCGTTGGCGGCATTACCGTGGTGACCGGCGGCAGCGCGGTCGGCTTCCCGCAGTCGGCGGCCACCCCGGAAGGCAATACCCTGACCATCACCGGGTACAACCCCGCCACCGGTGTGGTGACTTACACCTGCACGCTGCTCGACAACGAAGCGCATACCACGGGCAACGGCTCGACCTTGGGCGAGAGTTTCACGGTAGTGGCCACCGACACCGATGGCAGCAGTGCCTCGGGTTCGATCGATGTGAAAATCGTCGATGACACGCCGAACGCCGTCGATGATCTCAACACGACGCCTGCCACGGAAGCACAAGTAATCCTGACCGGCAACGTGCTGACCAACGATGTGCAAGGTGCCGACCGCATCACCAGTGGCCCGATCACCCCGCAAACCATCACCGGCAAATACGGCACCCTGGTGCTGGCGGCCGACGGCACCTACACCTACACGCTGAATGCCAACGATCCGGACTTCATCAACCTCAAGGGCGGTGGCAGCGGTACCGAAACCTTCACCTATACCCTCAACGACTCTGACGGTGACAGCAGCACGGCGACGTTGAAGATCGACGTCAGCAACCTCAACGACCCGGTGGTGATCCATGGTCTGGACCTCTGCGGCGGCGAGCTGACCTTTTACGAGAAAAACCTCAGCGACGGCAGCAGCCCGGACCAGTGGGCGCTGACCAAGGGTGGCACCTTCACCGTGGTCGCACCGGATGGTCTGCAATCGCTGGTCATCGGTGGCCTGACCCTGGTCAGTGGTGGCGTTGTCAGCGGCTTGCCGCTGACCGGCACCACGCCGCTCGGCAATTCGATGACCATCCACAGCTACGACCCGAGCACTGGAGTGGTGGTCGGCACGTTCACCTTGCTGGACAACGAAAGCCATACAGGCAGCAACGGCACCACCCTGGTCGAGCAAATCGAGGTGGTCGCCACCGATACCGATGGCAGTACCGGCAAGGCCACCATCGACATCAACATCGTCGATGATGTGCCCGAGGCGGTGAACGACAGCAACGCTGTCACGGCCACTGAGAATCAACTGACCCTGACCGGCAATGTGCTGACCAACGATGTGCAAGGCGCCGACCGCATCACCAGCGGGCCGATCACCCCGCAATCCATCACCGGTAAATACGGCACCCTGGTGCTGGCCGCCGACGGCACCTACACCTACACGCTGAATGCCAACGATCCGGACTTCATCAACCTCAAGGGCGGTGGCAGCGGTACCGAAACCTTCACCTACACCCTCAACGACGCGGACGGCGACAGCAGCAAGGCGACGTTGAAGATCGATGTCAGCAACCTCAACGACCCGGTGGTGATCCATGGCCTGGATCTTTGCGGCGGCGAGTTGACCTTCTACGAGAAAAACCTCAGCGACGGCAGCAGCCCGGACCAGTGGGCGCTGACCAAGGGTGGCACCTTCACCGTGGTCGCACCGGATGGTCTGCAATCGCTGGTCATCGGTGGCCTCACCCTGGTCAGTGGTGGCGTTGTCAGCGGCCTGCCGCTGACCGGCACCACGCCGCTGGGCAACTCGATGACCATCCACAGCTACGACCCGAGCACCGGTGTGGTCGTCGGTACGTTCACGCTGCTGGACAACGAAAGTCATACCGGTGCTAACGGCGCCACCCTGGTCGAGCAAATCGAGGTGGTCGCGACCGATACCGATGGCAGCACCGGCAAGGCCATCATCGATATCAACATCGTCGATGATGTGCCCAATGCCGTGAACGACACCAATGCCACCACGGCCACCGAGAATCAGCTGACCCTGACCGGCAACGTGCTGACCAACGATGTGCAAGGCGCCGACCGCATTACCAGCGGCCCGATCACCCCGCAAACCATCACCGGTAAATACGGCACCCTGGTGCTGGCGGCCGACGGTACTTACACCTACACGCTGAATGCCAACGATCCGGACTTCATCAACCTCAAGGGCGGTGGCAGCGGTACCGAAACCTTCACCTACACCCTCAATGACGCTGACGGCGACAGCAGCAAGGCAACGTTGAAGATCGACGTCAGCAACCTCGATGACCCGGTGGTCATTCATGGTCTGGACCTCTGTGGCGGCGAGCTGACCTTCTACGAGAAAAACCTCAGCGACGGCAGCAGCCCGGACCAGTGGGCACTGACCAAGGGTGGTACTTTCACTGTGGTTGCACCGGATGGCCTGCAGTCACTGGTCATCGGTGGCCTGACTCTGGTCAGTGGCGGTGTCGTCAGCGGCTTGCCGCTGACCGGCACAACACCGATGGGCAATTCGATGACCATCCACAGCTACGACCCGAGCACCGGTGTGGTCGTCGGTACGTTCACCTTGCTGGACAACGAAAGCCATACGGGCGGCAACGGCGCCACCCTGGTCGAGCAAATCGAGGTGGTCGCGACCGATACCGATGGCAGCACCGGCAAGGCCACCATCGACATCAATATCGTCGACGATGTGCCGAAGGCAATAAATGACACCAACGACACCACGGCCACTGAGAATCAACTGACCCTGACCGGCAACGTGCTGACCAACGATGTGCAAGGTGCCGACCGCATCACCAGTGGCCCGATCACCCCGCAAACCATCACCGGTAAATACGGCACCCTGGTGCTGGCCGCCGACGGCACCTACACCTACACGCTGAATGCCAATGATCCGGACTTCATCAACCTCAAGGGTGGCGGCAGCGGTACCGAAACCTTCACCTATACCCTCAACGACGCGGACGGCGACAGCAGCAAGGCGACGTTGAAGATCGACGTCAGCAACCTCAACGACCCGGTAGTGATCCATGGTCTGGACCTCTGCGGCGGCGAGTTGACCTTCTATGAGAAAAACCTCAGCGACGGCAGCAGCCCGGACCAGTGGGCGCTGACCAAGGGTGGCACCTTCACCGTGGTCGCACCGGATGGTCTGCAATCGCTGGTCATCGGTGGCCTGACCCTGGTCAGTGGCGGTGTCGTCAGCGGCTTGCCGCTGACCGGGACCACGCCGCTGGGCAACTCGATGACCATCCACAGCTACGACCCGAGCACCGGTGTGGTGGTCGGTACGTTCACGCTGGTGGACAACGAAAGCCATACGGGCGCTAACGGCGCCACCCTGGTCGAGCAAATCGAGGTGGTCGCCACCGATACCGATGGCAGCACCGGCAAGGCCACCATCGACATCAACATCGTCGACGATGTGCCCAATGCAGTGAACGACACCAACGCCACCACGGCCACGGAAGCGCAACTGACCCTCACCGGCAATGTTCTCGACAACGACATCCAGGGCGCCGACCGCATCACCAGCGGGCCGATTGTTCCGCAGTCCATCGAGGGAAAATACGGCACCCTGGCGCTGGCGGCCGACGGCACCTACACCTATACGCTGCACACTAGCGATCCGGATTTCATCTACCTGCACGGTGGCGGTAGCGGCATCGAGACTTTTACCTACACCCTCAAGGATGCCGACGGCGACACCAGCAAAGCGACCTTGACGCTCAATGTCAGTAGCCAGGACAACCCGGTGACCATTGGCGGACTTGACCTCAATGGCGGCGAGCACGCCGTTTACGAAAAGAACCTCAGTGACGGCACAAGCCCCGATGATTCGGCGCTGACCCGCTCGGGCAGTTTCACCGTAACGGCGCCTGACGGCCTGCAGACCCTGACCGTGGGCAGCATTACCCTGGTCAGTGGCGGGGTGGTCAACGGTATCCCGCAAACAGGCGTGACGCCTTTGGGCAACTCACTGACCATCACCGGCTACAACCCGAGTACCGGGGTGGTCAATTACACCTACACCTTGAAGGACAGTGAAAGTCACCAGAACGCCAACGGTACCAATAGCCTTAACGAGCCGATCACTGTGAAGGCGACGGATACCGATGGCAGCACCAAGACGGCCACTATCGATGTGAATATCATCGATGACGTACCGTCGGCGCAGGGCGCCGAACGTTCGGTGACCACAGGGCAAGTCGACTCGAACCTGCTGTTGACCATCGATGTATCCGGCAGCATGAACTATGAGTCCGGCGTGTCTGGCTTGACCCGACTGCAGCTCGCCAAGCAGGCAATCAGCGCCTTGCTCGACAAGTACGACGAGATGGGCGACGTCAAAGTGCAGATTGTCACCTTCAGTTCCGGCTCATCAGTGCAGGAAACCAGCTGGGTATCGGTCGCCGACGCCAAGGCTATCGTTGCAGGCCTCAGTGCCAACGGTGGTACCAACTACGACGCAGCGGTGACGGGCGCGCAAAATGCGTTCGCTACCAGTGGCAAGCTGACAGGTGCGCAGAATGTCGGTTACTTCTTCTCGGACGGCGAGCCATCAAGTACTTCTGAAGGGATGAATGCAACGGAGGAGACTGCCTGGAAGGAGTTTCTCGATGCCAACGGGATCAAGTCCTACGCAATCGGCTTGGGGACCGGTGTCAACGCCGGGAATCTCAATCCCCTGGCGTATGACGGCAGTACTCATACCAACACCAACGCCAACATTGTCACCGACCTCAATCAGCTCAATGCAGTGCTGTCTGGCACTGTACAGGGGGCGCCGATTACCGGCAGCCTGATGAGCGGCGGCGAATTCGGTGCCGACGGTGGCTTTATCAAGTCGTTGCTGATCGACGGCACCACCTACACCTTTGATCCGCTGGGTAAGTCCGGTGCGGGCTCCTACGCCACCAGTGGTGCGGCGGATCGCGGCATCTTCGATACCGCTACCAACAGCATCACCGTGAAAACCGTGCAGGGTGGCAGTATCGTGGTGGACATGGACACCGGCGAGTTCACCTACACACCGCCCAGGGACACTGGCAACAGCAAGGTCGAGCAGATCGGCTTTGTGGTGAGTGACAATGACGGCGACACCAGCAGCGCCAATCTGCTGATCAACGTCTACTCCAACAACGCTCCGCTGGCGGGCGCCGACCATGTCATCACCAACGTGCTGTCGAGCAGCATCAATGTGCCGGGTGAGGCATTGCTGGCCAATGACAGCGACGCCAACCATGATCCGCTCAATGCTGCGTCGACCACCTTCAACACCGGCTGGGCGGCGCGCGGGGCCGACTTCAAGATTGGCAGTACGGCGCCAACCATCACCTTTTCCGGCACCAATGCCAACAATGCTGCCAACCAGCAGCTCAACATTGCCCGCAGTGCGTTCACCGGACAGGCGTCGTCGATGGCTGCAGCGGTGATCGTCAGCGGCTTCCTGGGTGGGGTGAGCGCCAACAACAATGACGAAGACGTGATCACAGTCACCCTCAAGCAGGGTGAGAAGCTCACGCTCGATCACAATCTCTTGGCCAATAACAATCTGTTGATGGAATGGAAGGATGCCGGCGGCAGCTACCAGACGATTGCCGATGGCGGCAGCTTCACCGCCAGCCATGACGGGGTTTACAGCATTCATTTGATGAACAGGAGCAATCTCAGCGGCGGTAACGCAAACGGGTTCGAGAACTATCAGTTGACCATGAACATCAATTACGCCGATGCGCAGGACAGCACCGCCCAGCACCACGGCAGCTACAACCTGAGCGACGGCCATGGCGGCAGCAGTACAGGCGCTGTCGACATCACTTACCAGGCGGGCGATACGCTCAGCGGAACCATTAATGATGATGTCCTGGTCGCGGCCAATACCGCGACGACGCTCAACGGTGGTGAGGGCAACGATGTATTGGTCGGCGGCAACGGCAATGACTCCCTCAATGGTGGCAATGGCAACGACCTGCTGATTGGCGGCTTGGGCAATGACTTGCTCGATGGTGGCGCAGGTATCGACACCGCCAGCTATGCCAGTGCGTCCAGTGCCGTGACGGTCAACCTGAACCTGGCCGGTGGACAAAACACCGGCGGCGCAGGGACCGATACCCTGGCATCGATCGAGAACCTGATCGGTTCGGACTATCACGACAATCTGATCGGTAACAGCAGTGCCAACCTGCTGATGGGGGGCAAAGGTAATGACACCTTGAGTGGTGGCGGCGGTGATGACGTACTGATTGGTGGCCAGGGGAACAACTCCCTGTCAGGGGGCACGGGGGCCGATACCTTCCTCTGGCAACAGGGCAATAGTGGCCACGATGTGGTCACCGACTTCACCCCGGGTACTGACCGCCTGGACCTGTCGCAGTTGTTGCAAGGTGAGAATGCAACCTCGGCATCGCTGGATGATTACCTGCACTTCAAAGTTACCGGCAGCGGCTCGGGGGTGATATCGACCATTGAAGTGAGTGCGGTAGCGGGAGCCGCGCCGACCCAGATCATCGATCTGGCCGGGGTCAACCTGGCTCAGCACTATGGGGTGACAGCGGGGGCGGGCGGGGTGATTGCCGCCGGGCAGGATACCGCGACCATTATCAACGGCATGCTCAATGATCATTCGTTGAAGGTGGATACGGTGTAAGCGGCAGCGTGTAGGAGCGGATTTTATCCGCGATGGGGCGCGCAGCGGCCCCGTAAATGGGCCTGCTACGCAGTCCATCGCGGATAAATCCGCTCCTACAGGCTGACTCAGGACGGACGACGCAAGGTCTTCTGCCGCAGGATGTAAATGCTGACCAGCACTGCACTGGTCAGCATGAACCCACGCGCCCAGAACAGTGGCACCAGATAGCACGACAGGCCGATGCTCAGCCACATCAGGCCGATCGCGTACACCTTGCCTTTGAGCGGAATGCCTTCGCCACTGAGGTAATCACGAATCCACGGGCCAAGCTGCGGATGATTGACCAGCCAATGGTGAAAGCGCGGCGAACTGCGGGCGAAACAGGCCGCAGCCAGAAGCAGGAATGGAGTGGTCGGCAACACCGGAAGGAAGATGCCGATCACTCCCAGCGCGACGCTGAGCCAGCCGGTGGCCAGCAGCAGGTAGCGCATTGACGCCGACTCAGTGGTGGCGTGGTTTGAGCAATGCAGGTGCAGGCTTTTCGTCTGGCGCATGCTGCAGCAGGTACAGCGCGGTCAGGGCCTCGGGGATCTGCACGATCATGTCGTCCATCAGGTTGGCGTCGCTGGCGATGTCGGCGAACTCAGGCTGTTCGTCGAACAGGCCGGAACCGACCATGATCGGCAGGAGCATTTCGCTGACTTCTTCCTCGGCGGTCTCGAACCAGGCTTCTTCGCGCATGAACACGCCTTCCATGAAACCGATGCACCAGCCGCGCAGGTCGGAATCGTCCGGCTCGTCGCCCAGGTCCAGGTCGCACGGCAGCTCGAATTCTTCGTCGCTGGCCAGTTGGCGGGCGATGTGCGCCTTGAGCTGGATCAGCGTGGCTTCGATCTCTTCACGTTGAGCGGCATCCTTGTAATGCGGCTCTTCGGCGAACAGGGCATCGATCCATTCGCGCTCGGGAACCGCCTCGGTACCAATCGACAATGCAGTCAGGTAGCCGTGGGCGGCAACGTAGTCCAGCGCTTCTTCGTGCAGCTCGTCGGCGTCGAGGAAGGCTTGCAGGCGGTTCAATTGCTCGGCGAAGGACATTACAGGGCTACCTTGGGAATAAACGATGATCGAATTCTAGCATCTTGCAGCCCTTGCGAGGCAAAGGATGACGCCTATCGCAGAGCGCCCTGTGCAAGGCGACGCTCGGGTATAATGCCCGGCTTTTGTACCTGGCCGCGCCGTAAAGACGGGCCAGGTAAAAGCCGCTTACGCATTTTCAGGTGTGGCGGGGAAGGTTTTCATCCAGCCTGTGGCCAGGATGGTTCTGCGATTTATGGAGTTTCTATGCTCGAACAGGCTCAGCGCGTCCTCAAGGACATCTTCGGCTATGACAGCTTTCGAGGGCGCCAGGGGGCGATCATCGAATGCGTAGCCAAGGGTGGCGATGCGCTGGTGTTGATGCCCACTGGGGGCGGCAAGTCCCTGTGTTTTCAGGTGCCGGCGCTGTTGCGTCCGGGCCTGGCCGTGGTGGTCTCACCGCTGATCGCGCTGATGGAAGACCAGGTCGCCACCCTTGACGAACTGGGGGTGGCTGCCGCGTCGTTGAACTCGACCCTGAGCGCGGAGCAGCAGCGTGACCTGGCCGGGCGCATTCGCCGTGGCGAGGTGAAGATGCTCTACCTGGCGCCGGAGCGCCTGGTGCAGCCACGCATGCTGGACTTCCTGCGCACGCTGGATATTGCCTTGTTCGCGATTGACGAGGCGCATTGTGTATCGCAATGGGGGCATGACTTCCGTCCCGAGTACCTGCAACTGGGGCAACTGGCCGAGCTGTTCCCGCAGGTACCGCGTATTGCCCTGACCGCCACCGCAGACATGCGTACCCGCGAAGAAATCGTCACGCGCCTGCACCTGCAGAACGCCGAGCGTTTCCTGTCGAGTTTTGACCGGCCGAATATTTTCTACCGCATCGTGCCCAAAGAGCAGCCACGCAAGCAGTTGCTGGCGTTCCTCGGCGAGCGTCGTGGTAATGCCGGGATTGTCTACTGCTTGTCGCGCAAGAAGGTCGACGATGTCGCCGCTTACCTGTGCGAACAGGGCTTTCCGGCGTTGCCTTACCACGCCGGCCTGCCGGCCGAGACCCGCGCTTCCAACCAGCGCCGCTTCCTCAATGAGGAAGGCCTGATCATGGTCGCCACCATCGCCTTCGGCATGGGCATCGACAAACCCAACGTGCGTTTTGTTGCCCACCTGGACCTGCCCAAGTCGCTGGAAGCCTACTATCAGGAAACCGGCCGCGCCGGACGTGACGGCCTGCCGGCCGACGCCTGGATGGCGTACGGGCTGCAGGACATGGTCATGCTCAAGCAGATGCTGCAGAACTCCGAGGGTGATGAGCGCCACAAACGCATCGAGCAACACAAGCTCGACGCCATGCTCGCCCTCTGTGAAGAGACGCGCTGCCGCCGCCAGATCCTGCTCAACTACTTCGATGAAGAACTGCCCCAACCATGCGGGCATTGTGACAACTGCATCGACGGCGTGCAGACCTGGGACGCGACCGAGCCTGCGCGTCAGGCCCTGTCGGCGATATACCGCACCGGCCAGCGCTACGGTGTTGGCCATCTGGTGGATGTGTTGCTGGGGCGCGACAACGAGAAAATCCGCAATTTCGGTCATGAAAAACTCGCCGTATATGGTGTCGGCAAGGCTCGCTCCGAAGGTGATTGGCGCTCGCTGTTCCGTCAGTTGGTTGCGCGCGGCCTGGCCGATATCGACCTTGAGGGTTATGGCGGCTTGCGCCTGTCCGACACCTGTCGGCCGTTGTTGCGCGGTGAAGTGAGCCTGGAGTTGCGCCGTGACCTCAAGCCGCAGACCAGCAGCAAAAGCAGCGGCAGCGGCGGCAGTCCGGCCAGCCAGCTGGTGCGTGGCGACGAGCGCGAACAATGGGAAGCGCTGCGTGCCCTGCGACGAAAGCTGGCCGAGGAGCACGGTGTGCCGCCTTATGTCATCTTCCCCGACTCGACCCTGCTGGAGATGCTGCGCAGCCAGCCGACCAGCCTCAGCGAAATGGCTCAGGTCAGTGGCGTCGGTGCGCGCAAGTTGGAGCGTTACGGTGCGGCGTTCCTCGACGTGCTCGGCGGTGCTGCCGAGGCGCCACCGCAGGTTGCCGACCTGCGCCACGAGCTGACCAGCCTGGCCCGCGCCGGCATGACCCCGGCGCAAATTGCCGGGCAATTGAACTGCAGCGAAAAGAATGTCTACAGCATGCTTGCCGAGGCCATTGGCCGTCAGCAGCTGTCGCTGGAGCAGGCCCTGGATCTGCCGGAAGACCTGCTGGCCGAAGTGCAGGATGCGTTCCTCGATGGTGAGGGCGAATTACCACCGGTATCGGCCATTGCCGAGCAGTTCGGCGCCCGTGTGCCGGAAGGGGTGCTGTACTGCGTGCGGGCGGCATTAGCCGCTGAATTCGAGATGTAAGCGGCGTTTTGTCATCTTTTATAACGATTGTCAGACTGATAGAACCGTGAGGAGCCTTGCCTGTTGCGCAGGAGCATGGTTAGCTGACTAATAATTAGTTCTGATGATGAGTTTTCTATGCCGTTGAACGATCAACACCGCTTCGGAATGCAGCTGGCCCAGATGTCGCGGGGCTGGCGCGCCGAACTGGACCGCCGCCTGGCCGGGCTCAACCTGTCCCAGGCCCGCTGGCTGGTGCTGCTGCACCTGGCCCGTTTCGACGACGCGCCCACCCAGCGCGAGCTGGCCCAGAGTGTTGGCGTAGAAGGCCCGACCCTGGCGCGCTTGCTCGACAGCCTCGAGTCCCAGGGGCTGGTACGTCGCCAGGCGGTACTGGAAGACCGGCGCGCGAAGAAAATTCATTTGTGCCCGCCGGCCAAACCGCTGATCGACCAGATTGAAACCATTGCCAATGCCTTGCGCGTCGAACTCTTCAGCGGTGTCGACGAAGAGGAGTTGCGCGTGTGCATGAAGGTTCACGCGCGCATCCTGGCCAACCTGGAAAAGTCCTGACCTGCCTCAGAAGGTGTGACCCAGGTTCAGGTACAACGCCTTCTGATTCTCGCTGTTGGCCCCGTAACTGAAGTTCAACGGGCCCAACGGCGTTTCGAAACCAACGAAAATACTGGCGGCATTGATGTAGCCACTGTCGAATTCGTTGTCATTGTTCCAGGCCCGGCCACGCTCCAGCGAGCCGCCCACGTACAGCGGGAAGTCCAGCGGCAGATAGGCGCGTGGTGTCAGGCGGCGGTAGTAGACCATGCGCATCAGGCTCATGTTCTGCCCGGACACCGAGTCCTGGCGAAAGCCCGAGAGCTGCCGGGCGCCACCGAGAACAAAGCTTGAAGTGACCACTTCGGCGTCATCCAGTGTGCGGCCATATTGGGTCCCCAGCACCCAGGTATTGGCGCCGCTGCTCAGGGCCTTGTCCAGTTTGAGGTTCCATTGCCGGTATCGATCGTCTGAACCAAGGGACGGTTCGAACTGGCGCAGGGTCAGGCTGATGTCCTCACCGCTGTGTGGGAAGTAGACATTGTCGAGGGTGTCGAACGAATACTTCAGCTCGTAGAAACCTTCGTTGAAACTGAAGTGCGGCAGGTCCTGGTCACCAATACGTACTTCGGCATTGCCCCAGGCCTGGCCAACACCGAAGCGCACTTCACCGCTGTTACCGATCTGTCGGCCCAGGTTGAGGCCGAAGCCGTAACGTTGCAGGCGGTATTCGGCAATCGGGTCGTCTTCCAGCGTGGCTTCGATGTTCTGCGAGCCGAGGTCCAGATAAGGCGCGATGAAGTAGCGGGAGCCGGCATCCAGCGGCTGATAGAACTCGCTGTAAAGCTCCTGCTGGTCGCCAATCTGCGCGCGGGTCAACCACTCGCCGCCCAGTTCGTTGATGCCGTTGACCCGATAGCTGGCGCCAATGTTGAAGGCGCTGTCACCGCGCATGTCATCCGACAGGTTCAGGCCCAGACGCAGATAATCGGTACCGCCGCGGCGGCCGCGGGCGTTGATCACCAGGGTGTTGTCGTTACCCTTGTGCACCACCCGGTACTGGACCCGGTCGAAGTAGTCGAGACCGTACAGCGTCCCCATGTCGGTTTGCAGGCGTCCCAGCTCCAGGGGTTCGCCGATGGGTTGACGGATATAGAAGCGAATCACGTCGTCGCTGACTTTCGAGTCGTTCTCGATCCTGATCGCAGTGATCACTGGCGTGCGCTGGCTCGGCGAACGGGCGACATTCAGTTCGGCATCACTGTTGTCGGGGCGTTTGAGTACCGCCAGGCGCGCGTCCAGGGCACGGGCGGCGCGGTAACCGGCGTCGATCATTTCCTCGGCGCGGCCAAAATCGGTGACGCCATAGCTGGCCAGCGGCGGCTGGATCAGGATGTCGTCGCGGTGCAGGTTGGCCAATTGCTCTTCGGAGTTGCGTCGGGTCATCAGGGTAATCGACTGGTTGAGCACGTCGACCACGGTCGCCAGTTGCTTGCGATCGCGCAGCGGCGAGCCGATGTCGACCACGATGGCGACGTCCACGCCCATCTCGCGGGCGACATCCAGGGGAATGTTGTCGACCATGCCGCCATCGACCAGCAGCCGGCCATCCAGGTCGACCGGGGCGAATACCGCAGGAATCGACATACTGGCGCGAATCACCTGGGGCAGGTGGCCGCGACGGAACACGACTTTTTCGCCACTGGCGATGTCGGTGGCCACGGCGCGAAAAGGGATCGGCAGTTTGTCGAAGTCACGGGTATCGCTGGTGTGGGCCAGCAGGCTCTCCAGCAGCAGGGCCAGGTTCTGCCCCTGAATCACCCCCAGCGGCAGGCCAAGGCTGCCGTCGTCGCGGAAGCTGAGCTTCTGCTTGACCAGGAAGTCGCGGTCATCCTGTTTGCGCCGAAATGGCACGTCCTTACGCGGTGGGGCATCGGAGAGCGCCTGCTGCCAGTCGATACCCAAGGCGAGCTTCTCCAGCTCATCGATCTTGTAGCCGGAGGCATACAGGCCGCCCACCACGGCGCCCATGCTGGTGCCGGCGATGGCATCGACCTTGATGCCTTGCTCCTCCAGCGCTTTGAGCACACCGATATGGGCAAGGCCACGGGCGGCACCGCCAGACAGCACCAGGCCAACTTTCGGTCGTGGGGGTTCGGCAGCCAGGAGCGGGAAGGAAACGGCGATCAGCAACAGACTCAACAGCAAACGGTGCATCTTGGCTCTCGGAGCTAAGGCTAAAGACCGCTAGTATAAGCGCGACCGCCTGTCAGGAAACTGTTACTCATGAATGCCCACAAAGCCGAAATCGTCATTACCTACTGCACCCAGTGCCAGTGGCTGCTGCGTGCCGCCTGGCTGGCCCAGGAACTGCTCAGCACCTTCAGCGACGATCTCGCCCGAGTGGCCCTTGAGCCCGCCACGGGCGGCACCTTCCGGATTACCTGCGACGGTGTGCAGATCTGGGAACGCAAGGCCGACGGCGGCTTCCCTGAAGCCAAGGTACTCAAGCAACGGGTGCGCGACCAGATCGATCCGCAGCGCGACCTCGGTCACAGCGATCGACCCTGATCGGCATCAGCCTTCGACGACAGTCGCCTTGGGGGCCTGGTTGCTGGCGGCGAGGCGGCTGGAGATAACGATGGCGAGAATGATCAGCGCACCGCCCAAGAGCATGCGCGGGGTCGGCGCTTCGGCGAAGATCAGCCAGGCCAGGGCAATGCCGTAGACCGGCTCCAGAGCGAACACCACTGCGGCGGTGCGCGCCTTGATCACCGCAAGGCTGGCAACGAACAAGCTGTGCGCGACGCCGGTGCAGAACACCCCGAGCAGGCCGATCCACAGCCAGTCCATCGCCGAGACATCGGCCAGTGCCGGGGCAGCGGCTGGCAACAGGCACAGCGCAACCACGGCGTTCTGACACAGCGCCGCCTGCACCGCCGGAATACGTGCGCTGGATGCGCGGTTGGTCAGGGACAGTAACGAGAACAACAAGCCTGACAGCAAGGCCCAGAGCAATCCGCCGGTGGCCTGGCTGGCCAGGTCGAAGTCCGGGGTGACCAGGATCAAGCCGATACTCACCAGCAGCACCAGGATGATCTCGTTGCTGCGCACTCGTTCACGAAACAGCAAGCCTTCAAGGATCACGGTAAAAGCGGGAAAGCTGGCAAAGCCCAGGGTGGCAATTGCCACGCCGGCGACTTTGACCGCAATAAAGAAACTCACCCAGTGGCCCGCCAGCAGCACGCCGCCCAACAGCAAGCGCCGCCAGTCCTGAGCCTGCAGTGGTTGCCAGGCTTTTTGTGCAACACGGGCGAACAGGCCGAGCGCGAGTACGGCGAAGGCCGCGCGGCCAAAGACGATGATCGACGGCGCCGCCTGGGCCAATTTGCCGAAGACGCCAGTCAGGCCGAAGAACAGTGCGCCGATATGCAGGGCGCCGAGGGCAGTGCGGTGGTTCATAGTGATCCCTTCAGACAACGGTATCGGGGGGGGGGAGGAACCCCCCCACAGAGGAGAAGGGGGTTCTCCCCCCCGAAAAAA
>NZ_JBMOWO010000072.1:0-37599 GCF_049310525.1 Pseudomonas sp. GZD-222 | reverse complement strand
CCATGGGACTCCCTCAAGAAAAGGGTGCAGGGGGGAAATCCCTCTCCCAAGGGGGGGGAGCGGGCTTGCCCCGCGATAAAAGTGTAAGGGCACAGTACCGTCTTCGTCTGTCGCGCGTCTCGCGCTAACTGTCGCCAGACTCGCGGCGCAGGGCCCGAGGTGAACGGCCGAAGGCTTTGAGCACGGCAGCAGAGAAGGCACTTTGCGAGCTGTAGCCAACCCGGCTGGCGATTTCACCGATAGCGAGGTTCGTTCCGGTCAGTAACCTGCGCGCCTGCAGCAGCCGGCGTTGGCGAATGTAGTCCATGGGTGTCATCGACGCTTCGGCAATAAAGCGGGCATGCAGGCGAGCACTGGAAAGCCCGGCCAGACGGGCCAGATCGGCGACCTGTAACGGGTAGGCGGCGTGTTGCTCGATATGTGCGTCGAAGCTGGCAAAGGGTAATTGCTTCTGCACGGTGGCCGGGCGTGAGCCGCTGTTCAGGCTTGCCAGCAGCAATACTGCGCCTTGTTGGGCAATCAACGGATCGGCCACCGGGCTGGTCGCGAGCCAGTCGACCAGTTGCTGCTGGTGACGGTCCAGGTTCAGTGAGCCGCGGTGCTCAAGCAGGCGCTGGCTGGCCTGGGCCTGCTCGCCCATGCTGCGTTCGAGCCAGGTATCACCGGGCACATCAAGGACCAGGCAGTGACTTCCGGCGGCGCTGCCGCAGGTATGGTGGGCGCCGCTCGGCACCACGATCAGGCCCTGGCGTTCGATCCGCGCACCACGACCGTCAAGTTCGAAGTCCAGCTGCCCGCGCAAGCCGAACACCAGTTGTGGGTGGTCATGGCTGTGGGCGATCAGGTCGTCACTGTAGTGACGTAGGGAAAGTATCGAGCCGCTGCTCATTGCCGTGTCCTCCAGGCAGTGGCAGCAGTGTACAGGGACAGGCGGGGCGCTGGTGTGTCATCAGATCGACGTGGTTTTGTCACGTGCGCTTCACTGCCCACTGTCACCCTCGGCAAAATTGCCCCGGAGCCAGCCTATGAGCCATGCCGAGCTAGTCAGACCCTCGCGCAAGCAGCGCGTGCGCACGTTGTGGATATCCGACGTGCACCTGGGCACGCGCGATTGCCAGGCCGAGCACTTGTCGCAGTTTCTCAAGGGTTATCAGGCGGATCAGATCTACCTGGTCGGCGACATCATCGATGGCTGGAAACTGCGCGGTGGCATGTACTGGCCGCAGGCGCACACCAACGTCATCCGCCGCTTGCTGACCATGAGCAAGCGCGGCACCGAGGTGATCTATGTCACCGGCAACCACGACGAGTTTCTGCGCCGCTACTCCAAACTGGTGTTGGGCAATATTCGCCTGGTTGATCAGGCCGAGCACCTGACCGCTGATGGTCGCCGCCTGCTGGTGATTCATGGCGATCAATTCGATGTGATCACCCGTTACCACCGCTGGTTGGCGTTTCTCGGTGATTCGGCCTACGAGTTCACCCTGACTCTGAACCGCTGGCTTAACCATTGGCGTGCCCGTTATGGCTACGGCTACTGGTCGTTGTCGGCGTATCTCAAGCACAAGGTCAAGACGGCCGTCAGTTTCATCAGCGATTTTGAAGAGGCGATCGCCCATGAATGCGTCAAGCAGGGTTTTCATGGCGTGGTCTGTGGGCACATCCATCACGCCGAAATTCGCAAGGTCGGTGAGATCGACTACTTGAACTGCGGCGACTGGGTCGAGTCCTGCACGGCGCTGATCGAGCATTGGGACGGCAGTATCGAGTTGTACCGCCTGGCCGACGCCCAGGCGCGCGAAGCGCAACGTCTGGCTGACCTGGAGTGGCTCGAACCGCGTTGACTCAGGCGTTCTCGCCCAACGACTGCAGCGCCGCCTTGTAGATCGACTGACGCGGCTGGGCGAACAAACGCTTGAGCATCGGTTCGAAGAAGCTCAGTGGCAGACTGTCGTAACCCGGATCGAAAGCGGCGGCATCGTAGCGTGCGCAGAATTCGATGGTCTGCTGGTACTGCGGATGGTCCTGAAACTGCTCACGTAGGTGCCGGTCCATGCCCAGGTGGTGAAAGAAGTAATAGCCCTGGAAGATCCCGTGCTTTTCCACCATCCACAGGTTCTCCGGGCTGACGAAGGGCTTGAGGATGGCCGCGGCGATATCGGGATGGTTGTAGCTGCCGAGGGTGTCGCCGATATCGTGGAGCAGGGCGCAGATCACGTACTCCTCGTCACGCCCGTCGCGCCAGGCACGGGTAGCGGTTTGCAGGGAGTGACTGAGACGGTCGACGGGAAAGCCGCCGAAGTCGCCGTCGAGCAGGCGCAGGTGCGCCAGGATCCGTTCGGCGAGCTGGCTGGCGTAAGCCCTGAAATCACTGGCGATGATCGCCCAGTCCTGCTGGGTGCCATCTTGCATGTGCGTGAAGCGGGCCTGCTGGTTCATCGGCAATCCAGGTGCTGGGGCGTTACCCCCACTCTACCTTTGCCGCCTGTCGGGACAGTGGCCGCTGAGGACGGGATTCTGGCCTTGCGGGCCGAAATCAGAAGGACACTTTACCGCGCAGCATGTCGCGGTACATGGCGAAATCGCCAATGAGGCTGTAAAGCGGATGCTTGAAGGTGGCGGGGCGGTTCTTCTCGAAAAAGAAATGACCGACCCAGGCAAACCCGTAGCCTGCAAACGGCACCAGCAACAGCACCATCCACTTGCCACTGCCCAGGGTATACGCGAGCAGGGCGATGACCAGGCTGGTGCCGACGAAATGCAGGCGCCGACAGGTGGGGTTGCTGTGTTCTGCCAGGTAATACGGGTAGAACTCGGAAAAACTGCGAAATTGCCGGGGACTGTTCACGACGCAGCTCCTGAAGCGCTCAATACTGATAAAGATACACGGCGTGGAGCCTGAACTGAGTCTAGAGTGAGTAAAACTGCAAGACAGTGACAATAGGCGCCAATTGAGTATCCTTTGAGTTCGCCGCAGGAGCGGTCAGTTCGAACATAAGAAGCCAGCCATGAGCGAGAGAACCACGTCAGCAAGCTGGGCATCAGGGATCGTCAAGGCACTCGAGCTCGAAGGGCTGGATTGCCGTGCAATGTTCAAACAACTCGGCCTGGATTTCGCCGCGCTGGACGACCCCGACGCACGTTTCACCCAGGACTCCATGACCCGTCTGTGGCAACTGGCGGTCGATCTTTCCGGCAATCAGGCCATCGGCCTGAATATGGCCCGGGTCGTCCGTCCGGCGTCATTCCATGTGGTTGGTTATGCCTTGATGTCGAGTCGTACCCTGGCCGAAGGATTCGAGCGTCTGGTGCGTTACCAGCGCATCATCGCCGAGAGTTCCGATCTGAGCTTCCGTCTGGAACCAGACGGCTATGCATTGATTCTCACCGTTCACGGTGACCATCTTCCGCCCACCCGGCACAGCGCCGAGGCCTCGCTGGCCTGTGCGCTGTCACTGTGCAGCTGGTTGAGCGGGCGGGTGATACAACCACGGCGGGTGCTGGTGCAAGGGCCGCAACCCGTGGATGTGACGCCCTACAAGACTGCCTTTCATGCGCCGCTGGTGTTCGGGGCGGCCCATGACGCGCTGATTTTCGAGCGCACCGATATGGAAGCGCCGTTGCCAACGGCCAACGAAGCCATGGCCACCTTGCACGATCGTTTTGCCGGTGAGTATCTGGCGCGCTTCTCCGAAAGCCGGGTCACCCATCGCGCCCGTCAGGTGCTCTGCCGGGTGCTGCCGCAAGGCGAGCCCAAGCGTGAAATGGTGGCCCAGGCCCTGCATCTTTCCCAGCGAACCTTGCAGCGGCGTTTGCAGGAAGAGGGCACCAGCTTTCAGACGTTGCTGGACGACACCCGCCGCGAACTGGCTGAGCAGTACCTGGCGCAGCCGAACATGACGCTACTGGAAACCGCCTACCTGCTGGGTTTTGCCGACCCCAGCAATTTCTTTCGGGCGTTTCGGCGCTGGTTCGATGCGACCCCCGGCGAGTACCGGGCGCGTATGGCGGTCAGCGCACCGCAGCCGGCATGCGCTGGGGACGGCGACGTGCTGATCAGTGACGCCAGAACGCCGGCATACACAGCACCAGCACCGTAATGATCTCCAGGCGGCCGAGCAGCATGCCGCCTGCCAGGATCCATTTGGCCGCATCCGGCAGGGTCGCGAAGTTGCCGGCCGGGCCAATGGTTTCACCCAGGCCCGGGCCGACGCCGGAAACCGTACTGGCAGCGCCGGTCAAGGCAGTCATCCAGTCTACGCCAAGCAACGACAGGAGCAGGGCGATCACGCAGATGGTGATGGCAAAGAAGAACGAGAAGGTCAGAATCGAGCGGACAATCTCTTCATCCAGACGGTGGCCGTTGTACTTCTGCTTGATCACCGCACGCGGGTGGATCAGCTGATTGAGGTTGGCCTTGAGCAGGATGTAGGCGACCTGGAAGCGGAAAATCTTGATACCGCCCGCCGTCGAACCGGAGCAGCCACCGACGAAGCCCAGGTAGAAGAACAGCATCAGCGAGAAGTTGCCCCACAGGCTGTAGTCACCCAGGGCGAAGCCGGTAGTGGTCACTACCGAAGTGACGTTCAACGCTACGTGGCGCAAGGCATCCAGCCAGTGCAGATCGGTGGTGGCCCAGTACCAGGTGCCGAGCACCAGCCAGGTGGCCACCAGCATGGCCAGCAGGCCCTGGACCTGCTGGTCTTTGATCAGTGCCTTGCGGTTGCCGCGCAGGGTGGCCACGTAGAGTGCGAAGGGCATACTGCCAAGGATCATCACCACCACCGCAACCCAATGCACGGCGGGCTGGTCCCATTTGGCCAGGGATTGGTCGGAGGTGGAGAAACCGCCGGTGGAGATCGCCGACATGGCATGGTTGATCGCATCGAACACGTTCATGCCCGCCAGCCAGAACGCCAGACCGCCCAGGGCAGTAAAACCGACGTACACCGCAACGATCGACTTGGCGACCATGTGTGAGCGCGGCATGACTTTTTCCGAACGGTCCGAGGATTCGGTCTGGAACAGGCGCATGCCACCGATGCGCAACAGCGGCAGAATCGCCACCGCCATGGCGATAAAGCCGATACCGCCGAGCCAGTGCAACAGCGAACGCCACATCAGGATGCCTGGTGACATGGTGTCCAGGCCACTGAGTACGGTGGCGCCGGTGGCGGTGATGCCGGACATGCTTTCAAAGAAGGCGTCGGTGTAACTGATGTGCTGGGTCAGCAGAAACGGCAGGGCGGCGAAGATACACACCACCAGCCAGCTGCTGACGGTCAGCAGGTACATGTCGCGCGGGCGCAGGTGCACATGCTCCGGGCGCCCTTGAATCACCAGGGCGAGGCCGGCGACAAAGGTGATCATGCTGGCCCAGAGAAACGACGGCAGATCGCCGGTGCGATCGAAGATCACCAGGGTGGCCATGGGCACAACCATGCTGATCGCCAGGGTGATCAGGAAGATGCCGATGATAAAACCGATGATCCTTAAGGTCGGCAACGCCATGTGATCTGCTCTGACTCGTAACGGAAGGGCGCCATTCTACCTATGGACCTTTTTAAGTAAACGCTAGAATAGCTGCACATTTCTCTTTAGGGGGTAGCCGATGGAGGCTCTCGACGCATTGCTCAACCGTGTTTCCGTACCACGCCTGGTGGAGCCTGCGCCCAATGCTGCACAGCGCGAGGGTCTTTTTCAGGCCGCGTTGCGGGCGCCGGATCATGGCCAGTTGCGGCCTTGGCGCTTTCTGACGGTCGAGGGGGAAGGCCGCGAAAAGCTCGGCACGCTACTGGCCGAAGCGGTGAAAATCGAAGGCGACGCCACTGAGGCTGCCCTCGACAAAGCCCGCGCCATGCCGCTGCGCGCGCCGCTGCTGGTGGTGGTGATTGCGCGCCTGCAAGATCACTTCAAAGTGCCCGCCTCGGAACAGCGTCTGGCTGCGGGCTGTGCGGCCCATGGCATTCTGCTGGCGGCGCATGCCCAGGGCATCGGTGCGGTCTGGCGTACCGGAGACCTGGCTTACAGCAAGCATGTGGCCAAGGGCTTGGGGCTGTCAGACAACGAAGAAATCATCGCCTTCCTGTATCTGGGGACCCCGCTGAACGAGCCGCGTCCGGCGCCAGTGCTGGCCACGGCTGACTTCGTTACGGCTTGGGGCTGACCGACTTCATCGCGGGGCAAGTCCGCTCCCACTGGCTCTACATCGCCCTGTGGGAGCGGGCTTGCCCCGCGATGCGATTCCAGCTCAGGCACTCATCAATTCCAGTCTGGCAACAAACCCGCCCTGCGGGTGATTCTCCAGCGTCAGACTCCCGCCATGGCGCTCCGCCGCCTTGCGTGCAATGGCCAGCCCCAGGCCATGGCCCGCTGCGCTCTGCCCTGGCGCACGGAAAAACGGCTCGCCCAATTGTGCCAGGTGTTCTTCAGCCACCCCCGGCCCATGGTCGCGCACGCTGAGCACGATGCGCTCGTTGTCGCGCACGGCGGTGATTTCGATCGGTTGCCCCGGTGGGTTGAAGCGCAGGGCATTGCGCAGCAGGTTATCCAGCGCCCGCTCGATGAGTGTTGGCCAGCCTTGCAGGCTCAGCCCGTTCTCGTGATGCAGCTGAATGTGCTGCTCCGGTGCACTGAGCTGGGCATCCTTTTGCACCGATTGCAGCACTGCATCCAGGTCCACCGGCTCGGCCCGCGCCTGTTCGGCATCGACTCGCGCCAGCACCAGGATTTCGCTGATCAAGGCTTCCAGCCGGTCGCATTCGCGGGTCAGGCGCGGCCAAAGCGCTTCGCGTTGTTCCGGTCCGGCCCGCTCGGCCAGGGCCAGGGCAATGCGCAAGCGGGCCAGCGGTGAACGCAACTCATGGGAGACGTCGCGCAACAGTTGGCGCTGACTGCCGATCATGCTCTGCAGGCGTGAGCCCATGCGGTTGAAATCGTTGGCCAGCACGCCAAACTCGTCGCGGCGGTTGGCCAGGCGTGCCAGGCTGTTTTGCTGGTAGGTGGTTTGCCCAAGGTCATGCACCGCACCGCGCAGGCGGCTCAGAGGCCGGGTGATGGACAGGGTTACAAACAGGCTGAACAAGGTCAGCACCACCAGGGCAATGCCCAGCGCGCTCAGTGGCCAAAGCAGGCTGTCGCGGTGCCAGGCGTCGAGTTCTGGGTGGGGAATACGGTAGATCAGCAGGTAGGTTTCACCGCTGTCGGGGCTGGTGTATTCCTCGGTCAGACGACGCCAGGGCAGGCGTCGGTCGTCGTTATGCCGACGCGCCTCGAAGGCTGCCGCACGCCGCGGGAAGGTTCCCGGAACCACGGCTTCGCCGCTGTCGTTCAGTACCTGTACGTCAATGTTGTAGTGGCGTTTGCGCCGTTCGAGAAAATGCTGCGCCGAATCCGGCCCTTGCTGTTCGTAGCGCTGAGTCCATTTCTGCGCCAGGGTATTGAGGCCGGGGTGGCGGCTGAGGATCCAGGCGTCCTGGTTCAACATGTGCCCGAGCAGGATCGACAGGCCCGCGACCAGGGCAATGGCCAGCCAGAAACTGGCCAGGATGCGCCAGAACAATGAACGCAAGGGAGGCTCCTTCAACGGCAAAAAGCCCGGCTTGCACAGGGGCAGGCCGGGCGGGTGGCTGACAGCTTACTGGGCCTTGGTGGCTTTTTCAGCTTTCCAGGCCTTGAACTCGGTCCATTCGGCGCGGCGTTGGTCCTGCTCCTTCTTCAGCTCATCGAATTTTTTCTGCTGATCAGGCTTGAGCAGGGCGCGGATATCGGCCTGGGTCTTGTCTTTCTTGGTTTGCAGCTCATCTTTCAGGGCTTTC
The DNA here is from genome assembly GCF_049310525.1 of Pseudomonas sp. GZD-222. Classification (NCBI taxonomy): domain Bacteria; kingdom Pseudomonadati; phylum Pseudomonadota; class Gammaproteobacteria; order Pseudomonadales; family Pseudomonadaceae; genus Pseudomonas; species Pseudomonas sp. GZD-222. The sequence goes on along the minus strand of NZ_JBMOWO010000072.1, from coordinate 29,782 downwards.
TGGTCCGCTGCCGGGAGCTTTTCCAGGTAGCGTTTGGTGATTTCCTGACGGCTTTTCATCTGCTCGCCCATCAGCTTGCCGATCTGCTGGCGCTGTTCGCGGGTCAGGTCCAGCTGGGCGAAAGGCGCTCCACCGCGGTGGTGATCGCCGTGGCGTGGGCCGCCTTCTGGCATGGCCATGGCGACGGTCGGCAGTGCGGCAGCGAACATCAGGGCGATAAGGGTCTTGCGCATGGTGTCTCTCCTTTCCTAAGGCCGGTGGTTACCGGATGTGCCCAGTCTAGGGAGATCAAGGTCAACGGCGGTCAGGCAAGGGTAAAGCTTGGGTAAAGATGCCTGAACGCCGTGCTGACATTACAGGCTGTAGTAGTAGCCGCGGCTGCGCAGGGCAACGATGCGCGGGCGGCCGTCGGGGTGCGGGCCGATTTTCTTGCGCAGGTTGCTGACGTGCATGTCCAGGCTGCGGTCGTACAGGGTCAGCTTGCGCCCCAGGGCGATCTGCGCCAGCTCCTGCTTGTCCAGTGGCTCGCCGGGTTGGCGCAACAGTGCTTCGAGAATCCGGCTTTCGGACAGGGTCAGGGTCAGGTCCTGTTGATCGATGCTGACCACGCCACGTGCAGGGCTGAAGCTGAGGTCGCCGATTTCGACCTGGCTGGGCGTGGTGTTGGGATGGCTGCGGCGTAGCACTGCGCGCAGACGGGCAGTCAGTTCGCGCGGATCACAGGGTTTGGCCAGGTAATCGTCGGCGCCGAGTTCCAGGCCGAGGATCCGGTCCAGGGGTTCACCGCGAGCCGAGAGCATCAGCACCGGCAGCTCGGCATGCTCGCTGCGCAGTTGCTTGAGCAGCTCCAGGCCACTGCCGTCGGGCAGCATCACATCCAGCACGACAGCGGCCGGCGCCTGTTCGGCCAGGGCCTTGCGCGCGCTCTGGCCATCGTGGCAGGCGCGTACGCTAAAACCTTCCTGGGTCAGCCAGCTGCCGAGCAGCTCGCAGAGTTCCTGGTCATCATCAATCAGTAACAGCTCGCTCATGACTCACTCAATTCAACCATTGCCGACGCTTTCTGTGTCCGCCGCTGGCAAAGATACCGCAGAGTGCTGCCAAGAGGGCAACTGCACCACCAATCAGGAACCATTGTTGCTGGTCGGTGATCAGCCGTTCAGGGGCGCTGGCCTGGAGTTCCTTGAGCGTCAGCTTGAGGCGCTGGTTATCTTGACGAAGGCGGGTGAGCTGCGCGCTTTCACGTTCGCTGTCGGCATTGTGCAGTTGCTGGGTGAGCGCTTCGCGCAGGCGTTCGCTTTCCTGCAGGCGCTGTTGCAGCTCGGTGATCTGGCTGCCGGCACTGAGCGACAGCGGGGTGCTGGAGGTGGTGGGCTCTTCGGCCTGGGCGAACGGGGTCAGCAACAACAGGCACAGCAGCAGGGACAACGGACCTTGACGCATGGGTACTCCTGATTCTTGTCGATTCAGCAGGTTGTCGGCTGGCAGACGAGAATAATGAGCAGTAGCGTCAGTAAAAGGCGGGAACGCGGTGCGCACCGTGGCGCACCGCGTACAGCGGCTTACGGCAGGACTTGCTTGAACGGCTTGACGATGACATTGGCATACACGCCGGCGGCAATGTACGGGTCGGCATCGGCCCAGGCTTGCGCGGCGGCCAGGGAGTCGAACTCGGCGACGATCAGGCTGCCGGTGAAGCCGGCTGCGCCCGGGTCGTTGCTGTCGATCGCCGGGTGCGGGCCGGCCAGCACTACGCGGCCTTGTTCCTTGAGTTGCTGCAGGCGTTCGATATGCGCCGGGCGGGCGGCCAGGCGTTTTTCCAGGGACTCGGCAACGTCAGTAGCGATGATGGCGTAGAGCATGTCAATCCTCAGGCTTGGGAGTGGTGGGGTCGCTGTCGTGCAGGTGACGGGACAGGTAGACACCCTGGCCCACCAGGAACAGTACGGTCATGCCCAGGCTGCCGAACACCTTGAAGTCGACCCAGATGTCCTGGAAGGTGAAGGCAACGAACAGGTTGGCGGCGCCGCAGAACAGGAAAAAGGCGATCCAGGCGACGTTCAGGCGCGTCCAGACACCCTCCGGCAGGCTGATGGCATGGCCCATGATGCGCTTGATCAGCACCCGGTCACCGATGAAGTGGCTACCGGTAAACGCCAGGGCGAACAGCCAGTTGACTACCGGCGCCTTCCATTTGAGGAAGGTTTCGCTGTGGAAGGCCAGGGTCAGGCCGCCGAACACCAGGCAGGCGAGCAAGGTCAGCCACTGGCCTTTTTCCAGCTTGCGCTGGCGGATGAACAGCGCGCCGTAAACCACCACCGAGCTGATGATCAGCATGGCCGTGGCGCTGAAGATGCCTCCGACTTCGAAGCTGTGACCGGCAAATTCGACGGCACGAGGTTCGAGCTTGAAGACGATGAAGAACAGGAGCAGCGGGATGAAATCGATGAATTGTTTCACAGTGGCAGCCAGAAGCAGGATGTGACGGCATAATAACAAACATCAATGACAGCGAAAGCGCCACCTATGAATGTTGATCTGCACTGCCACAGTACGGCCTCTGACGGCGCCTTGTCGCCGACAGCTCTGGTTGCCAGGGCCCATGAGCACGGCGTGCGGATGCTTTCGCTGACCGACCATGACACCCTCGAAGGCCAGCTCGAAGCCCGCGCCGCTACCCAGGCCTTGGGCATGCAGTGGGTCAGCGGCATTGAACTATCGTGCACCTGGGGCGGTGCGACGATCCACGTGCTGGGCTACAACTTTGCTCTGGATGCCGCGCCGTTGCTTGAGGCGGTCGAGTCCCTGCACCGCGGGCGCTGGTTGCGCGCCGAAGAAATCGACCGGCGGTTGGCGCTGAAAAACATGCCGGGTGCTCTGGACGGCGCACGCGCCATCCAGCAGGAGCTGGGTGACAGTGGCAACGCCCCGGCGCGTCCGCACTTTGCCGAGTTCCTGGTCCGTGCCGGCCATGTCAAAGACCGCGCCGAGGCGTTTCGCAAGTGGTTGGGCGCCGGCAAGCTGGGCGACGTCAAGTTGCACTGGCCGACCCTGGACGAGACCGTGGAAACCCTGCGCAAGTCCGATGCCTGGGTCAGCCTGGCGCATCCGATGCACTATGAATTAACACGCAGCAAGCGCCGCCGGCTGATTGCCGACTATATTCAAGCAGGCGGTCAGGCTCTGGAAGTGGTCAACGGCATGATGCCGGCCGAACAGGTGGGCACCATGTCCATCCTGGCCCGTGAGTTCGGTCTGCTGGCCAGTGCCGGCAGTGACTTCCATGGCCCAGGCACCTGGGGTGAGATCGGTGTCTACCGGCCGTTGCCAGAGGACCTGCCACCCTTGTGGCGTCGATTCAAACATGAGCAGCCAATCGCGGCCGTCTGACCAGGAAGAGAATGTGAGTCAATTTTTCCAGATTCATGCGGAAAACCCGCAACCGCGCCTGATCAAACAGGCCGTCGAGATCATCCGCAAGGGCGGGGTGGTGGTCTATCCCACCGATTCCTCCTACGCAATGGGTTGCCAGATTGGTGACAAAAACGCCGTGGAGCGGGTCCGTCGCCTGCGACAACTGGACAAGAATCACAACTTCACCCTGATTTGCTGCGATTTATCGCAAATGGGGCTGTTCGCCAAGATCGACACGTCCATCTTCCGCCTGCTCAAGGCGCATGTGCCGGGGCCTTATACCTTTATCCTCAATGCCACCCGTGAAGTACCGCGCCTGTTACTGCACGAGAAGCGCCGCACCATCGGTTTGCGTGTGCCGTCCAATCCGATTGCCCTGGCGCTATTGGAAGAACTGGGTGAACCGCTGATGAGTGTCAGCTTGATCATGCCGGGTGAAGACGAGCCGATGACTGATCCCTATGAGATTCGTCAGGCCCTGGAACATCATGTCGACCTGATCATTGATGGTGGATTTGGCGACCTCAAGGCTTCCACCGTGATCAACCTGACCGGCGACGAACCTGAAGTGATCCGTGTCGGTTGCGGCGATCCGGCCCCATTCATGGTCGAAGCGTGAGCCAGGCGTCCACCCCCGAACCGAACCTCGACCCGCAAGCAGGCGCCCAGCAGGAACTGCCGCTGGTGCTGGTCTATGGCGAAGCCATGACCGAAATGCCGGTGGACCTGTACATTCCACCGGACGCCCTGGAAGTGTTCCTCGAGGCCTTCGAAGGCCCGCTTGACCTGCTGCTCTACCTGATCCGCAAGCAGAACGTCGACATTCTCGATATCCCGGTGGCGGAGATCACGCGCCAGTACATGGGCTATGTCGAGCTGATGAAGACCGTGCGCCTTGAGCTTGCCGCCGAGTACCTGGTGATGGCGGCGATGCTGGCCGAGATCAAGTCGCGCATGCTCCTGCCGCGTTCGGCCGAGATCGAGGAAGAGGAGGGCGATCCGCGCGCCGAACTGATTCGCCGCCTGCAGGAATACGAGCGCTTCAAGGCGGCGGCCGAGGGCATTGACGGCCTCAGCCGGGTCGGTCGCGAAATCATCGTGCCGCGCCTGGATGCGCCGCAGGCCAAGGCGCGCAAGCTGTTACCGGAAGTCAGCCTGGAAGAACTGCTGATGTCGATGGCCGAGGTGCTGCGCCGCGGCGATCTGTTCGAAAGTCACCAGATCAGCCGTGAGGCGTTATCGACCCGCGAGCGCATGAGCGAAGTGCTGGAACGCCTCAAGGGCGGCGGCTTTTTACCGTTCGTCGAACTGTTCACTGCCGAGGAAGGTAAGTTGGGGGTGGTGGTGACCTTCATGGCCATTCTTGAACTGGTGAAGGAATCCTTGATCGAACTGGTGCAAAATGAACCCTTTGCGCCGATCCACGTCCGCGCCCGGGCCGAGTGACCACGAGCAACGCCATGAACCTGAATGAACCGCGCGACCTGGCGCCCCTGCTTGAAGCCTTTTTGCTGGCCTCGGGAAAACCGCAATCGCTGGAGCGCCTGTTCGAGCTTTTCGAAGAAGCCGAGCGTCCTGAACCCGCCGTGTTCAAGAAAGCCCTGGAGGTGTTGCGCAAGTCGTGCAATGGCCGCGCTTTCGAACTCAAGGAGGTCGCTTCGGGTTATCGCCTGCAAATCCGTGAAGATTACGCCCCCTGGGTTGGTCGTTTGTGGGAAGAACGGCCGCAGCGTTATTCCCGTGCGCTGCTGGAAACCATGGCCCTGATCGCCTACCGGCAACCCATCACCCGTGGCGAAATCGAAGATGTACGTGGCGTGGCGGTCAACACCAATATCGTCAAGACCCTGCTCGAACGCGAGTGGATTCGAATCGTTGGCTACCGTGAAGTACCAGGCAAACCGGCGATGTTCGCCACCACCAAGGCCTTCCTCGACCACTTCAACCTGAAGAACCTCGATGACCTGCCAGCCCTGGCCGACCTGCGTGAAATGGAGCTAGAACCGGTTCTGGAGCTGGATGACGCGCCGGTGCCAGCCCATCTGCAGGCCCTTGCCGACGAAAGCGCCGAGCCGCAAGAGCCCAAGGAAGAAACCAGCTTCCGCAGCCTGTTGGTCGAGCTCGACTCCATGGAGGAGGGGCTCAAGACCGACTTTGACGATCTGCTGGAGGAAGAGCCCGCGGCTGAAGATGCCGAGGCCCTTGATCCGGAGCCCGAGACACCAAGGCAGTAAGCAGCGGCCTTCGGGCAGAATTAACCGCCACGGCGAAGAATATCAGCTAGTCTCAGGTGCGCTTGAGCCGCGATCGGCGTATGATTCGCGACCTTTTTGGCGCTTGTTCGCCGAATCAGCTTTCAATACTTACACCGGGAGGTGCCCAGCATGAGTGACAAAGACCTGCAAGAAACCCAGCCATTGCCGCCATCGGGCGAGAAATTGCAAAAAGTTCTCGCGCGTATCGGCGTAGGCTCGCGTCGTGACGTCGAGGCCTGGATCAGCCAAGGCCGGATCAAGGTCAACGGTGTGAATGCCACCTTGGGTCAGCGCGTCGATCTGCACGATGCGATTTCCGTCGATGGTCGCCTGATCAAGCGTGAAGAGTCTGCCGAGACCGTGCGCCGGGTGATCATGTACAACAAACCCGATGGCGAGATCTGCACCCGCGACGACCCGGAAGGCCGTCCGACCGTGTTCGACCGCCTGCCACGGCCGAAAGAAGGCCGCTGGATCAACATCGGTCGTCTGGACATCAACACCACTGGCCTGCTGATGTTCACCACTGACGGTGAGCTGGCCAACCGCCTGATGCACCCTTCCTACGAAATGGACCGTGAATACGCGGTACGGGTACGTGGTGAAGTCGACGAAGACATGATTGCCCGCCTCAAGGCTGGCGTTGTGCTCGAAGACGGCCCGGCGCGTTTCACCGATATCCAGGAAGCGCCTGGCGGTGAAGGCTTCAACCACTGGTACCACTGCGTGGTGATGGAAGGTCGCAACCGTGAAGTGCGTCGTCTGTGGGAATCCCAGGGTCTGGTGGTCAGCCGCCTGAAGCGCGTGCGTTTTGGTCCGGTGTTCCTCAACTCCGACCTGCCGATGGGCCGCTGGCGCGAAATGAGTCAGCAGGAAGTCGACATCCTGGCCGCCGAAGTGGGGCTGACGCCGGTATCGATGCCAACCCTGAACCACAAGTCCAAGGACAAAATGGAACGCCTGCAGCGCAAATCCACCCGTCCGCTGGGTCGTGGTGAACGCGTGCGTACCCTGCGTCCGGCACAGGACGGTGCGGCTGCACCAGCCGAGCGTCCAGCGCGTCAACCGCGTGGTGGTGAGGCTGAGCGTCCAGCCCGTCAGCCGCGCGTTGGTGAAGCTGAGCGTCCGGCCCGTCAACCGCGTGGCGAAGCGCCGCGCAAGGATGCGGGCCGTGGCCGCAGCACCGTGGCCGAGCGTCCGAGCGATATGAACAAGCGCGGCAAGCCGGCGCCCAAGCGTCCAGGCAGCACCCGCAACAAGCCTCGCCCGTAACCTGTAGGAGCGGGGGGGGGGGGGGGGGGAGAGAGGGGGGGGGGGGGGAGGAGGGAAATATGGCGACATAAAACCGCTCATTGTCCCCCCTGGCCGGCGCGCCCTCTCGCCCGTTTCATCCTCCCCCCCCCCCCGCTCCCACCGATTGAAAAAAGCCAACCTTCGGGTTGGCTTTTTTTTGTCTGAAAAAACATTGTCTTACGGAAGTGCCTGTAAGCCGTGGAAAGTTTTTAAACCGTCTTGTAAATAAATCGTTACAAAACTGCCCGGTATGCACTGGGGTTTCCATGCGTTACCCGCGCTGTAAACAGAACTTGCCGAAAACCCCGGCCCTGTGGTGCTTACGCGCACGTCAAGCGCTTGCTCGCAGGCCCTGGGGGCGGTGATATGTGCGCATTGCCGTGTGCAAAGCCAGGCCGGAGAGCCAGGCATTCAATAAGAACAAATGGAGGCGCCATGTACGCCGATTACCTCCCCAGGCTTCATCCTTTCCTCAGGAACGGTGCGTTTTGTCATCAGACAAGCACGCAACGTGTTGACCCCTGCGCGTCTACAGGGGTATACAATGCGCCGCGTTTTACCTGTGACCCCAATGCGTACCGCGCACTCTTGCTGACACCCGGCTGATTTGCCCACGGCTTTTGCCCTGGACGGGCAGCAGTTGTCCAAGATCTTCAAGGCAACCACCTTGTTAATTCCGCTGCGCCACGAGCGCGGTGGGTCCGATTCCGTCACAGATAAAAACAAGCAGGTGACTTCGTTCATGAGTGGACCAAACACGCCTTCAGGCGAGCTGAAACGCGGCCTGAAAAATCGCCATATCCAGTTGATTGCCCTGGGCGGTGCAATTGGTACCGGGCTGTTTCTGGGATCGGCCGGGGTAATGAAATCGGCGGGCCCGTCGATGATTCTCGGCTACGCGATCTGCGGCTTCATCGCCTTCATGATCATGCGCCAGCTCGGCGAGATGATCGTCGAAGAGCCGGTGGCCGGTTCGTTCAGCCACTTCGCGCACAAATACTGGGGTGGTTTCGCCGGCTTCCTGTCGGGTTGGAACTGCTGGGTGCTGTACATCCTGGTCGGCATGTCGGAACTGACCGCCGTTGGCAAGTATGTGCATTACTGGTGGCCAGAGATCCCGACCTGGGCCTCGGCAGCTGCCTTCTTCATCCTGATCAACGTGATCAACCTGGCCAACGTCAAAGTGTTTGGCGAGGCCGAGTTCTGGTTCGCGATCATCAAGGTCCTGGCCATCGTCGGCATGATTGCCCTGGGCAGCTACATGCTGGTCAGCGGTAGCGGCGGTCCTCAGGCTTCGGTGAGCAACCTGTGGGAGCACGGTGGCTTCTTCCCGAACGGGGTGAGCGGCCTGGTCATGGCCCTGGCGATCATCATGTTCTCCTTCGGCGGTCTGGAGATGCTCGGTTTCACCGCAGCAGAAGCCGACAAGCCGAAAACCGTGATCCCGAAAGCGATCAACCAGGTGATCTACCGTATCCTGATTTTCTACATCGGCGCCCTGGTGGTGCTGCTGTCGCTGACCCCGTGGGACAGCCTGGTCGCCAGCCTCGATGCCTCCGGTGGCACCTATGGCGCCAGCCCGTTCGTGCAGGTGTTCTCGTTGCTGGGTAGCGATGTTGCTGCGCACATCCTCAACTTCGTGGTCCTGACTGCGGCGCTGTCGGTATACAACAGCGGTACCTACTGCAACGCCCGCATGCTCTACGGTATGGCCGAGCAGGGCGATGCCCCGGCGGGCCTGGCGAAGATCGACAAGCGCGGTGTACCGGTACGTTCGATCCTGGCATCGGCGGCGGTGACCCTGGTGGCTGTGCTGCTCAACTACTTCATTCCGCAGCATGCTCTGGAGCTGCTGATGTCGCTGGTGGTAGCGGCCCTGGTGATCAACTGGGCGATGATCAGCTACTCGCACCTGAAGTTCCGCCAGCACATGGACAAGACTGGCCAGAAGCCGCTGTTCAAAGCGCTGTGGTACCCCTACGGCAACTACATCGTCCTGGCCTTCGTGGTGCTGATTCTGGGCATCATGCTGCAGATTCCAGGCATCCAGGTGTCGGTGTACGCGATTCCGGTGTGGCTGGTGGTGATGTTTGCCTGCTACGGCCTGAAGAACAATCGTCAGGCCCGTATGTCCCAAGCCAATCCTGCGGCCAAGTAAGATCTGAGTAATGCACAAGCCCGGTGGGAGCGGGCTTGCCCCGCGATAGTGGTTTCTGCCACATCACATCGCGAGGCAAGCTCGCTCCCACTGGGCTTTTTGTTTTTGCGGTATCCTCATGGCCTTATCAGGCCTGTGACCCATGTTGATCATTTCCAATTCCGTGCACATCCCCGACCAGGAAATCGAGCTGACGGCTATCCGCGCCCAGGGCGCCGGTGGGCAGAACGTCAACAAGGTCTCCAGTGCCATGCACCTGCGTTTCGATACTCAGGCCTCATCCTTGCCGCCATTCTACAAAGAGCGCTTGCTGGCATTACGCGACAGTCGTATTACCCGTGACGGGGTGATCATCATCAAGGCTCAGCAGTACCGCACTCAGGAGCAGAACCGTGCCGATGCGCTGGAGCGCTTGCGGGAACTGATTGTGGCGGCGGTCAAAGTCGAGAAGGCGCGACGCCCGACACGGCCGACATTAGGGTCGAAAACCCGACGGCTGGACACCAAGAGCAAGCGTGGGTCGATCAAGGCCGGACGCGGCAAGGTCGATTTTTGAGGTATGAGGCGTTTTGGCGGGGGATTCTTGACGGTGTGAAAACGCGTTGACGGGGTAGTCCCTGCATCAGCCGTTTTCACACAGTCTGGCTATTGCGCGGTTATTCCTGGTCGGCGCTGGAAGTTTCGTCGCCGTCATGATCAGCCTGGGCTGGTTCGGCGCTGTGAGTGGCAGGTGTCTGCTCTTCTGGGTTCAGGCTTGGGAAGGGAAGATTCGGGATTTCATGCATCTCGTCGTTCCTCGCAAGTGTGTGGAAAGGCTGCGCAAGGCGCGCATGGCTTGTAAAAAGCTCGTGCAGGATACAGGAGTCTGAATGACAGTATGAATTTTCCTGCTTAATGGCTGTCGCGGGGCATGCCCGCTCCCACAGGATTGTTTGACAGCCTGTGGGAGCGGGCTTGCCCCGCGATGTTTTCAGCGACAGACGTCAGCGATAGCTGCAGCCAGTGCCTTGAGGCGTGCCGCATCGGCGCCAGCGATGTTCGCCCGGCCGGTGCCGACCATGTACACGCTGTGCCGCTCACGCAGTTGCTTGACCTGCTCCGGCGACAAGCCGGTGTAGGAGAACATCCCGCGTTGTGCGGCAATGTGGGCAAAGCGTTCGCTCAGGCCGTGCGGTGCCAGCGCTTCGACCAGCCCCACGCGCAGCTCGGCAATGCGCTGGCGCATGGCCTCGACTTCTTCGATCCAGCGCTGCTTGAGCGCCGCATCACCGAGAATCTGCGCGACTACCGCAGCGCCATGATCCGGTGGCGTCGACCACAGGTTACGCGCCAGCCATGCCAGTTGACTGCGAACATCCAGCAGCTTCTCGGCATCATGACTGCACACCAGCAGGGCGCCGGTGCGATCGCGGTAGAGGCCGAAGTTTTTCGAACAGGAGCTGGTGATCAGCAGTTCAGGCAGCTCGGCGGCAAACAGTCGTACCGCCCAGGCGTCTTCTTCCAGACCATCGCCAAAGCCTTGATAGGCGAAGTCGATCAGCGGCAGCAACTCGCGGCGACGAACCACTTCCAGTACCGCGCGCCAGTCATCCTGGGACAGGTCGAAGCCGGTCGGGTTGTGGCAGCAGGCATGCAGTAGCACCACGTCGCCTTTCGGAGCGGCTTCCAGGGCGGCCAGCATCGCGCTCACATTGAGGCGGTTATCCGCCCCTACGTAAGGGTAGTGGCTGACCTTGAGGCCGGCGCCGGCGAAGATGGTTTCATGGATCGGCCAGGTCGGGTCGCTGAGCCAGATGCCGCGGCCCGGCAGGCAATGCTCGATGAACTCCGCTGCAAGGCGCAGGGCGCCGGTGCCGCCCGGGGTCTGGGTGGCACCGGCACGCTTGCTGGCCAGCAGTGCCGAGGCGCTGCCCAGCACCAGCTCGCTGATCAGGCGGCCGAAGTCGGCATCGCCATGCCCGCCTACATAGCTTTTGCTCGACTGTTGCTCGAGCAGGCGCTGTTCGGCGAGTTTGACTGCTGCGGGAATCGGCGTCAGGCCCTGGGCGTCCTTGAACACGCCAACACCCAGGTCGAACTTGTGCGGGTTGCTGTCGTTGGCGTAAGCCTCCATCAGCCCCAGAATCGGATCACCGGGTACGCGCTCAATCGCGCTGAAGTGCATTACTTGCGGCCTTCGGCGGTTTTGGCGACCTCGTCAGTACGCGCGGCCATGATGAAGTCGTTGCGGTGCAGGCCTTTGATCGAGTGGCTCCACCAGGTCACGGTGACTTTGCCCCACTCGGTCAGCAGGCCTGGGTGATGGCCTTCGGCTTCAGAGATTTCGCCAACGGCATTGGTAAAGGCCAGGGCGTGTTTGAAATTCTTGAACAGGAAGACTTTTTCCAGCTGCATGATGCCGTCACGGACTTCGATGTTCCAATCCGGGATCTGCTTGATCAGTACCGGCAGTTCTTCATCGCTGACCTGTGGAGCATCGGCACGGCAGGCTTCGCAGTGGGCTTGGTTCAAGGCGTTCATAAGGTTTTCCGCAAGTGGTTTGTTATTGGTTTGCAAGGTTGCTCAGGCAGCAACCTTAGGTGGAAATTTCGGGGCGTGCAGGCCCATCTTCATCGCGCTGTGGACCATGCCCATGATGTCTTCGTGGGCCAGGTCGAACAGGCGTTTGAGGTTCGGCAGGGCAAAGTACAGCGGTTGCAGGATGTCGATGCGGTACGGCGTGCGCATGGCTTCCATTGGGTCGAAGGCCTGATGCTCAGGCGCGTCGGACAGGCTGTAAACGGTTTCTTTCGGTGAAGAAAGGATGCCGCCGCCATAGATCTTGCGACCTTGCGGGGTATCGACCAGGCCGAACTCGATGGTCATCCAGTACAGGCGGGCGAGGTAAACGCGCTCTTCCTTGGTTGCCTGCAGGCCGAGCTTGCCATAGGTATGGGTGAATTCGGCGAACCAGGGGTTGGTCAGCAATGGGCAGTGACCAAAGATCTCGTGGAAAATATCCGGTTCTTGCAGGTAGTCGAGCTCTTCTTCGGTACGAATGAAAGTCGCCACCGGAAAGCGCTTGCTGGCCAGCAGTTCAAAAAAGGTCTGGAAAGGGATCAGCGCAGGCACGCGGGCGACTTGCCAGCCGGTGGTGGCGCCCAGCACTTTGTTGATTTCACCCAACTGCGGGATGCGGTCGTGCGGCAGGCCCAGTTGTTCGATGCCGTCCAGGTATTCCTGGCACGCGCGGCCCTCGATCACTTTCAGTTGGCGGGTAATCAGGGTGTTCCACACCGCGTGTTCTTCCTGCGGGTAGTCGATAAACCCTTGCGCATCGGGCTCGCGAGCCACGTATTGCGTCTGTTTCATACTGCTCTCCTGCTGAGGGCCGTTCTTGTTATGTGATCAAGCCGTTGCTTAAGAGATAACCCGTGGTGCTGCACTTTGCATCGGTGCGGTCGCCTGTAGGACTGGCTAAACGAGGTGTTTTCTGTAACGATTATTTTACGATTTTGACAAGAGGCCGAAAAGTCGAGGGGTGTTTTGCCTCGGTAATCGTTGTTTTGTCACGTAATCTTTACGAAAATTCTTCCGGGTTGGTAAAAAACTGCCAGCCTGGCGGCCGTCGGGGTTGGTTCCAGACCTATAAGTAGGACACTTCATGCGTATCAAAGTGCATTGCCAGAACCGCATCGGCATTCTGCGCGACATCCTCAACCTGCTGGTGGAATACGGCATCAACGTCGCCCGTGGCGAGGTCGGCGGCGAGCATGGCAATGCCATCTACCTGCACTGTCCTAACCTGATCAATCTGCAGTTCCAGGCTCTGCGGCCCAAGTTCGAGTCGATTGCCGGAGTGTTCGGGGTCAAGCGCGTGGGCCTGATGCCGAGCGAGCGGCGGCATATGGAACTCAATGCGCTGCTCGGCGCCCTGGATTTCCCGGTGCTGTCGATCGACATGGGCGGCTCTATCGTGGCAGCCAACCGGGCGGCGGCGCAGTTGCTCGGGGTGAGGGTGGACGAAGTCCCGGGTATTCCGTTGTCGCGCTATGCCGAAGACTTTGACCTGCCGGAGCTGGTGCGAGCGAACAAGTCGCGGATCAACGGCCTGCGGGTCAAGGTCAAGGGTGATGTGTTCCTGGCCGACATCGCGCCGCTGCAGTCCGAGCACGACGACAGCGAGGCTTTAGCGGGTGCGGTACTGACCCTGCATCGCGCCGACCGCATCGGTGAGCGTATCTATAACGTGCGCAAGCAGGAGCTGCGTGGCTTCGACAGCATTTTCCAGAGTTCGCGAGTGATGGCTGCCGTAGTGCGCGAGGCGCGGCGCATGGCACCGCTGGACGCACCGCTGCTGATTGAAGGCGAAACCGGTACTGGCAAGGAGCTGCTGGCGCGTGCCTGTCACCTGGCCAGTCCGCGTGGCCAGGCACCGTTGATGGCGCTCAACTGTGCCGGGCTACCTGAATCGATGGCCGAGACCGAGTTGTTTGGCTATGGCCCGGGCGCATTCGAAGGGGCGCGTGCCGAAGGCAAGCTGGGGCTGTTGGAGCTGACCGCCGGGGGCACGCTGTTTCTCGATGGTGTGGGTGAAATGAGCCCGCGTTTGCAGGTCAAATTGTTGCGCTTTTTGCAGGACGGTTGCTTCCGGCGGGTGGGCAGTGACGAGGAGGTGTATCTGGATGTACGGGTTATCTGTGCCACCCAGGTTGACCTGTCGGAGCTTTGCGCCCGGGGTGAGTTCCGCCAGGATCTCTACCATCGCCTGAACGTGCTTTCACTGCACATCCCGCCATTGCGTGAATGCCTGGACGGTCTGCCGCCGCTGGTCGAGCACTTTCTCGATCAGGCCAGTCGGCAGATCGGCTGCCCGTTGCCGCGCCTGGCCCCGGCGGCCATGGAGCGCCTCAGTCAGTATCACTGGCCAGGTAACGTGCGGCAGCTGGAGAACGTGTTGTTTCAGGCGGTATCGCTGTGTGACGGCGGGGTGGTCAAAAGCGAGCACATTCGACTGCCGGACTACGGTGCACGCCAGCCATTGGGCGAGTTCTCCCTTGATGGTGATCTGGGGGAGATTGTCGGGCGGTTTGAAAAAGCGGTGCTGGAACAATTGATGAGTGAGTTTCCGAGCAGTCGGGCGCTGGGTAAGCGACTCGGTGTTTCACATACCACCATCGCCAACAAGTTACGCGAGCATGGTGTTGGCAAATCGGTGGATTGAACTAATGGAAAGTTGTCGGCGGGGATTTATAGCGGGCAGCAGTTGAATATAGGTAGTTTGAACCGCGCGCCTCGGTCCGCAATGAACGAGGCGCAGCGAGCGGTAATCTTCGGATTATCCGTTGGAGCAACCGTTGCCCATCACACGGTACTCGAGAATATGTCTCTGGCCCTGCGAGTCCTCGTAGGTCATGCGCGCCGGGACCACTTCGCAGACGTTCGGGACTTCGCTCATGGAAATGACTTTGGCGATGTCCAGGTGCTGCGAGTAACTGTACTGTTCAACCGGAATCTGCTCGGCGCCACCGTTTGCAACTTCGTCGGCCATCGCCGCGCTGCAAAGACTGCCAAGTGCCAATACCAGTAAAGCTTTCATTTTCATTTTACCTGTCTAAGGTCGTAAGGGGGCACGCAGCGCTTGTGGCGCCGCGTGTACAACTAAAGTTCAACTATCACAGTTATCTCGGGATTAACGGCCTTCGTGGGGGCTGTAACAAGAAGTTAATCGCGATGCCGTTGCTGGCGAGGTGGATTTTAGGGGTGGCAGGGCGGGTTAAACAGATGGCGTTTTGATAAACACTGTTGGCAAAAACTGTAACAATCATCTGTTTGACATCTACGGGTTTTATTTTTTCAGGCGCCGATGCCCGGTCTTGGGCCTGCGGTCAATTGCACGGGTGCAAAAGGCTTGGGCGTTACTACCAACGTCGAATGGCCAGCGTGGTCTGGTACAGTTACAACGAGGTCATACAAAAACAACTATTACACCGAGGTAGATAAAGATGAGTGCGGCTCCCCTGTATCCCGTTCGTCCCGAGGTTGCGGCCAACACGCTGACTGACGAGGCGACCTACAAGGCCATGTACCAGCAGTCGGTTATCAACCCGGACGGCTTCTGGCGTGAGCAGGCTCAGCGCCTGGACTGGATCAAGCCCTTCACCAAGGTCAAACAGACCTCTTTCGACGATCACCATGTCGATATCAAATGGTTTGCCGACGGCACTCTGAACGTCTCCTACAACTGCCTGGACCGCCACCTTGCCGAGCGTGGCGACCAGGTCGCAATCATCTGGGAGGGCGACGACCCTTCCGAGCACCGCAACATTACCTACCGCGAGCTGCACGAGCAGGTGTGCAAATTCGCCAACGCCCTGCGTGGCCAGGACGTGCATCGTGGTGATGTGGTCACCATCTACATGCCGATGATTCCCGAGGCTGTGGTCGCGATGCTGGCCTGTGCCCGAATCGGTGCGATCCACTCGGTAGTCTTTGGTGGCTTCTCTCCTGAAGCGCTGGCCGGTCGTATCATCGACTGCAAATCGAAGGTGGTGATTACTGCCGACGAAGGCCTGCGTGGTGGCCGTCGCACGCCGCTCAAGGCCAATGTCGACCTGGCCCTGACCAACCCGGAAACTGCCAGCGTGCAGAAGATCATCGTGTGCAAGCGCACCGGTGGCGACATTGCCTGGCACCAGCATCGTGACATCTGGTACGAAGACCTGATGAAGGTCGCTTCCAGCCACTGTGCACCGAAAGAGATGGGTGCCGAAGAAGCGCTGTTCATCCTCTATACCTCCGGCTCCACCGGTAAGCCCAAGGGTGTGCTGCACACCACCGGTGGCTACATGGTGTACGCCGCCCTGACCCATGAGCGGGTGTTCGACTACCGTCCGGGTGAGGTTTACTGGTGCACCGCCGACGTCGGCTGGGTGACCGGTCACAGCTACATCGTCTACGGGCCGCTGGCCAATGGCGCGACCACGGTGTTGTTTGAAGGTGTGCCGAACTATCCGGACATCACCCGTGTGTCGAAGATCATCGACAAGCACAAGGTCAATATCCTCTATACCGCGCCAACCGCCATCCGCGCGATGATGGCTGAAGGTCAGGCCGCTGTTGCCGGGGCTGATGGCTCCAGTCTGCGTCTGCTCGGTTCGGTGGGTGAGCCGATCAACCCGGAAGCCTGGAACTGGTACTACCAGACCGTTGGCAAAGAGCGCTGCCCGATCGTCGATACCTGGTGGCAGACTGAAACCGGTGGTGTGCTGATCAGTCCGCTGCCAGGCGCTACCGCGCTCAAGCCGGGTTCGGCGACCCGTCCGTTCTTCGGTGTGGTGCCGGCGCTGGTGGATAACCTGGGCAACCTGATTGACGGCGCCGCCGAAGGTAACCTGGTGATTCTCGATTCCTGGCCGGGTCAGTCGCGTTCGCTGTATGGCGATCACGATCGCTTCGTCGATACCTACTTCAAGACTTTCCGTGGCATGTATTTCACCGGTGACGGTGCGCGTCGCGACGAGGACGGTTACTACTGGATCACTGGCCGCGTCGATGACGTGCTTAACGTGTCGGGTCACCGCATGGGTACCGCTGAGATCGAAAGCGCCATGGTTGCCCACCCGAAAGTGGCCGAGGCTGCAGTGGTCGGTGTGCCGCATGACATCAAGGGGCAGGGCATCTATGTCTACGTCACCCTCAATGGTGGCGAGGAGCCGAACGAAGCCTTGCGCCTGGAGCTGAAGAACTGGGTGCGCAAAGAGATCGGCCCGATTGCCTCGCCGGATGTCATTCAGTGGGCGCCAGGCCTGCCGAAAACCCGTTCGGGCAAGATCATGCGCCGTATCCTGCGCAAGATTGCCACGGCCGAGTACGACGCTCTGGGTGATATCTCGACCCTGGCCGATCCGAGTGTGGTTCAGCACTTGATCGATACTCACAAGGATATGAGCAGGGTGTCAGCCGAAAACCATTGTGGGGCAAGCCCGCTCCCACCGAGTGCTGTGGGAGCGGGCTTGCCCCGCGATTAGGTCTCGCAACAACAAGCCCCGCCTGGCTCTGTCAGAGGGGCTTTGTGTTTTCTGTTACTTCGATAATCTTCGGTAACCAATCTGTCACCACAAATGCTCAGTAACGGGGCGTAGGGAAACGCTTGCGCGCGGTTTTCGGGCGTTTTCGCCATCGATTGCAGCTTGCTGAAACGCTGCGCTTGCCGGATTAGAAGGCTTTGCCAATAATAGGCCCGCTTATTGCTTCATTGATTGGTTATTTGTCTTTTGCTTTTGCATATTCTGCGAAAGCTGTCAATATCTCCGCCCCCGCGTTTCTGCGCTTCTATAACTAGTTGTCGCATTGAGGAAATATCGGCTTCGGAGCTGTCGTTAAAATGCCGATCACTCGCTCGTGGCGTTCGACCTTCGTCGACCCCGCGCAGCTCGCGTTGTACCCATTCGCATATCAGGCATTCACTACGTGCTGCCTTGTATTGCCCTTTACCGATGGAGTTCCAGATGAAGAAACTCGCACTGCTTGGCGCACTGGCGCTGTCCGTGTTTTCCCTGGCATCGCTGGCTGATGAGAAACCGCTGAAAATCGGTATCGAGGCCGCTTACCCACCGTTCGCCTCGAAAGCGCCAGACGGCAGCATCGTTGGCTTCGACTACGACATCGGCAACGCCCTGTGCGAAGAGATGAAGGTCAAGTGTACCTGGGTCGAGCAAGAGTTCGACGGCCTGATCCCGGCACTGAAAGTGCGCAAGATCGACGCCATTCTCTCGTCCATGTCGATCACTGAAGATCGCAAGAAGTCCGTGGACTTCACCGGCAAGTACTACCTGACCCCGGCACGTCTGGTGATGAAGGAAGGCACTACCGTCAGCGACAGCCTGACCGAGCTCAAGGGCAAGAAAATCGGTGTGCAGCGTGGTTCGATCCATGACCGCTTCGCCAAGGAAGTCCTGGCTCCACAAGGCGCCACCATCGTTCCTTACGGCACCCAGAACGAAATCTACCTGGACGTCGCAGCCGGTCGCCTGGATGGCACCGTGGCCGATGCTACGCTGCTTGAAGACGGCTTCCTCAAGACTGACGCTGGCAAGGGCTACGCCTTCGTCGGTCCATCCTTCACTGACGTGAAGTACTTCGGTGATGGCGTCGGCATTGCCGTGCGCAAGGGCGACAAAGCCAACCTGGATCGCATCAATGCTGCCATCGCGGCCATCCGCGCCAACGGCAAGTACAAGCAGATTCAGGACAAGTACTTCAACTTCGACATTTACGGCCCTGAAGCCAAGTAAATCGTCGACGTTTCACCTGTTCAATGGTGCAAGCAGCAGAGACTCTGAGGTTTGCACCATTTTTTCATCCCTAAGGTCGAGGACCTCATCATGTTGAAAGGCTACGGGGCAGTTATCCTCGACGGCGTGTGGCTTACGCTGCAGCTTGCCTTGTCGTCCATGGCCCTGGCCATTGTACTCGGCCTTATCGGTGTGGCCCTGCGCCTGTCGCCAGTGCGCTGGCTGGCCTGGCTGGGTGACCTGTATTCCACGGTGATCCGCGGGATCCCCGATCTGGTACTGATCCTGCTGATTTTCTACGGTGGTCAGGACCTGCTCAATCGCGTAGCGCCGCTGCTCGGTTATGACGATTACATCGACCTCAATCCGCTGATGGCGGGTATCGGTACCCTGGGCTTCATTTTTGGCGCCTATCTTTCGGAAACCTTCCGCGGTGCCTTCATGGCGATTCCCAAGGGTCAGGCCGAGGCCGGCATGGCCTATGGCATGAGCAGCCTGCAGGTGTTCTTCCGGGTCATGGTACCGCAGATGATTCGCCTGGCGATTCCAGGCTTTACCAACAACTGGCTGGTTCTGACCAAGGCCACGGCACTGATTTCGGTGGTCGGCCTGCAGGACATGATGTTCAAGGCCAAGCAGGCGGCGGATGCCACCCGCGAACCTTTCACCTTCTTCCTGGCGGTCGCGGCCCTGTACCTGGTGATCACCAGTGTCTCGCTGCTGGCCCTGCGTTATCTCGAGAAGCGCTACTCGGTTGGCGTAAAGGCGGCTGAACTATGATTTTCGACTACAACGTCATCTGGGAAGCGCTGCCGCTGTACCTGGGCGGTTTGCTGACCACCCTCAAGCTGTTGGCGCTGTCGCTGCTGTTCGGTTTGCTCGCCGCAATCCCGCTGGGGTTGATGCGGGTGTCCAAGCAGCCACTGGTGAACATGACCGCCTGGCTCTACACCTACGTGATCCGCGGCACGCCGATGCTGGTGCAGCTGTTCCTGATCTACTACGGTCTGGCTCAGTTCGAAGCCGTACGCGAAAGTTTCCTCTGGCCGTGGCTGTCGAGTGCGACCTTCTGCGCCTGCCTGGCCTTCGCCATCAACACCAGCGCCTACACTGCAGAAATCATTGCCGGTAGCCTCAAGGCCACGCCACACGGCGAGATCGAAGCCGCCAAGGCCATGGGCATGTCGCGGGTCAAGATGTACCGCCGCATCCTGTTGCCTTCGGCCCTGCGCCGGGCGCTGCCGCAGTACAGCAACGAAGTGATCATGATGCTGCAGACCACCAGTCTGGCGTCGATCGTGACCCTGATCGACATCACTGGCGCGGCGCGCACGGTCAACGCCCAGTACTACCTGCCGTTCGAGGCTTACATCACCGCCGGCGTGTTCTACCTGTGCCTGACCTTCATTCTGGTGCGCTTGTTCAAGCTGGCTGAGCGCCGCTGGCTCGGCTACCTGGCGCCGCGCAAGCACTGAGACCTGCGCCAACTTTTTCGCCCTGAGCGTTAGCTCAAGACTGACTGCTTTGTGAGAATCGACAGCATGTACAAACTCGAAATCCAAGATCTGCATAAACGCTACGGCAGTCACGAAGTGCTCAAGGGTGTGTCCCTGGCGGCCAAGGCAGGCGACGTGATCAGCATCATCGGTTCCAGCGGCTCGGGGAAAAGTACTTTCCTGCGCTGTATCAACCTGCTTGAGCAGCCGCATGCGGGCAAGATCCTGCTCAATAACGAAGAGCTCAAGCTGGTGGCGAACAAGGACGGCGCGCTCAAGGCTGCCGATCCCAAGCAGCTGCAGCGCATGCGCTCGCGTCTGTCGATGGTGTTCCAGCACTTCAACCTGTGGTCGCACATGACGGCGCTGGAAAACATCATCGAAGCGCCAGTTCACGTGCTGGGTATGTCGAAGAAAGACGCGCTGGAAAAAGCCGAGCATTACCTGGCCAAGGTGGGTGTTGCGCATCGCAAGGATGCCTACCCTGGGCATATGTCCGGCGGTGAGCAGCAGCGTGTGGCGATTGCCCGTGCGCTGGCTATGGAGCCGGAAGTCATGCTGTTCGACGAACCGACCTCGGCACTTGACCCCGAGTTGGTCGGCGATGTGCTCAAGGTCATGCAGGCACTGGCCCAGGAAGGCCGGACCATGGTTGTGGTGACCCACGAAATGGGCTTTGCCCGTGAGGTGTCGAACCAGTTGGTATTCCTGCACAAGGGTCTGGTGGAGGAGAGCGGCAACCCGCGCGAGGTGCTGGTCAATCCGCAATCCGAGCGTCTTCAGCAGTTCCTGTCGGGCAGCTTGAAGTAAGATTGCCGTTGCGCACCAAAATGGGTCATGCTGCGAATTCATCGCAGCCTGGCCGGGCTCTATCTTCTTGACCTCTCTCAGGTTTCGGACCGCACTCAATGACCACCCAGCGAATCGGTTTTCTCATCTGGCCCAGCACCAAGGCCCTGACCCTGGCGCTGGCCGAAGAGGTGTTGCGGGTTGCCCAGCGGGTGCATCCAGAGGTGGTCTACGAATTGTCGTTCCTGCAGGCCGAACCTGCCGCTGAAGGTGCCTGGCGCTTGCCGGGCGAGCCCTGGGCCGGGCGCCTGGAAGGTTGCCAGAAGCTGTTTTTGCTGGCTGACGAGCCGCCTCAGGCGGTGGCCTCGGGGCTGGCCAGTACACTCAAGCAGTTGGCTCGCGCCGGTTGTGTTGTCGGTGGGTTGTCAGCAGGTGTTTATCCGTTGGCGCAACTGGGCTTGCTCGACGGCTATCGTGCGGCGGTGCACTGGCGTTGGCAGGATGATTTTGCCGAGCGCTTCCCCAAGGTCATTGCCACCAGTCACCTGTTCGACTGGGACCGTGATCGCCTGACTGCCTGTGGCGGGATGTCGGTGATTGATTTGTTGCTGGCGGTGTTGGCCCGCGATCATGGCGCCGAGCTTGCCGGAGCGGTCTCCGAAGAGTTGGTGGTCGAGCGGATTCGCGAGGGCGGTGAGCGTCAGCGTATTCCGCTGCAGAATCGCTTGGGGTCGAGTCATCCGAAACTGACCCAGGCGGTGCTGCTGATGGAAGCCAATATCGAAGAGCCGCTGACCACCGACGAGATTGCCCAGCATGTGTGCGTTTCACGGCGTCAGCTGGAGCGGATCTTCAAGCAGTACCTGAACCGGGTGCCGAGTCAGTATTACCTGGAGCTGCGCCTGAACAAGGCACGGCAGATGTTGATGCAGACCAGCAAGTCGATCATCCAGATCGGTTTGTCCTGTGGCTTCTCTTCGGGGCCGCATTTCTCCAGCGCTTACCGTAATTTCTTCGGCGCAACGCCGCGGGAAGACCGTAATCAGCGACGAAGCAGCAGCCCGTTCGAATTGTCTTCGGCACCCGCCGAGCGCGGTTGAACTTTAATCGCGGGGCAAGCCCGCTCCCACAGTAATTGATGCCTGTGGGAGCGGGCTTGCCCCGCGATCTATCCGCTCATACAGAATCTCCCACCCATCCCCGCACACCGTTTAAACTGCGCCTTTGCGACCCTATTTGTCGCATTGCCGTAAGCCTTGGTAAAACAGGGTTTGGCGCTATAAGAAGTTGTCGCTTGGCGGCAAGGTCGGGCGCCAATCTGTCCTTACAATCCCCCCATCGCTCGCCAGTTCCAGGCAGGCGTTCCTCTTCAGGAGACTCCGATGTCCGTTGAGCAAGCTCCGGTGCAACGCGCCGATTTCGACCAGGTAATGGTCCCCAATTACGCACCGGCGGCCTTTATCCCCGTTCGTGGTGCGGGCTCCCGAGTCTGGGATCAGTCGGGCCGCGAGCTGATCGACTTCGCGGGCGGGATTGCCGTAAACGTTCTGGGTCATGCTCACCCGGCATTGGTGGGTGCGCTGACCGAGCAGGCCAACAAGCTGTGGCACGTGTCCAACGTGTTCACCAACGAACCGGCCCTACGTCTGGCGCACAAGCTGGTCGACGCGACCTTCGCCGAGCGCGCGTTCTTCTGCAACTCCGGCGCTGAGGCCAACGAAGCCGCCTTCAAGCTGGCCCGTCGTGTCGCCCATGACCGTTTCGGCCCGGAAAAGCATGAAATCATTGCCACCGTTAACAGCTTCCACGGTCGTACCCTGTTCACCGTGAGCGTTGGTGGTCAGCCGAAGTACTCCGATGGCTTCGGTCCGAAGATCACCGGCATCAGCCATGTGCCGTACAACGATCTGGAAGCGCTTAAAGCTCAGATCTCCGACAAGACCTGCGCCGTGGTCATTGAGCCGATCCAGGGCGAGAGCGGTGTGGTTCCGGCAGACGTCGCTTACCTGCAAGGCGCCCGCGAGCTGTGCGACAAGCACAATGCGCTGCTGATCTTCGACGAAGTGCAGACCGGCGTTGGCCGTACCGGCGAGCTGTTCGCCTACATGCATTACGGCGTGACTCCAGACATCCTCTCCAGCGCCAAAAGCCTGGGTGGCGGCTTCCCGATCGGCGCCATGCTGACTACCGAAGCCCTGGCCAAGCACCTGACGGTCGGCACCCACGGCACTACTTACGGCGGCAACCCGCTGGCCTGTGCCGTGGCCAACGCAGTGCTCGACGTGGTCAACACCCCTGAGGTACTGGCGGGCGTCAAGGCCAAGCACCAGAAGTTCAAGGCCCGCCTGGAGCAGATCGGTGAGAAGTACGGCTTGTTCAGCCAGGTGCGTGGCGTTGGCCTGCTGATCGGTTGCGTACTTACCGATGCCTGGAAGGGCAAGGCCAAGGACGTGTTCAACGCTGCCGAAAAAGAAGGCCTGATGGTGCTTCAAGCCGGTCCTGATGTTGTGCGTTTCGCCCCGAGCCTGGTGGTCGAAGATGCCGATATCGACGAAGGTCTCGACCGTTTCGAGCGCGCTGCGGCAACCCTGACCCAGGCCTGATTGACGCCTGAGGTCCTTTCGCCGGCCCTTCGGGGCCGGTGAATCCGAATTCCAGAGCATGTGCCTCGGGGCGCCTGCTGTTTTTTTCTGTGCCGGCAAAGGCCGGCCTGTTTTCCCGAAAGGAGTGACACCATGCTGGTGATGCGCCCCGCGCAAGTGGCTGATCTAGGCGAAGTACAGCGTCTGGCAGCGGACAGCCCCATTGGTGTCACGTCCTTGCCGGATGATGCCGAGCGCCTGAGCGACAAGATTGCCGCCTCAGAGACGTCGTTTGCCGCCGAAGTCAGCTTCAACGGTGAAGAGAGCTATTTCTTCGTGCTCGAAGACAGCAGCACCGGCAAGCTGGTCGGCTGTTCGGCCATCGTGGCCTCGGCGGGTTATTCCGAGCCGTTCTACAGCTTCCGTAACGAGACCTTTGTGCATGCGTCCCGCGAGCTGAAGATCCACAACAAGATCCACGTGCTTTCGCAGTGCCATGACCTGACCGGTAATAGCCTGCTGACCAGTTTCTACGTTCTGCCAGAGCTGGTTGGCACCGGCTGGTCGGAGCTCAACTCCCGTGGTCGTCTGTTGTTCATGGCTGCTCACCCGGAGCGTTTCGCCGATTCAGTGGTGACCGAAATTGTCGGTTACAGCGACGAGAACGGTGATTCGCCGTTCTGGGATGCCATCGGGCGCAACTTCTTCGACCTCAATTACGCCGAGGCCGAGCGCCTGTGTGGTCTCAAGAGCCGGACCTTCCTGGCCGAGCTGATGCCGCATTACCCGATCTACGTGCCGTTGCTGCCGGATGCCGCGCAAGAAGCCATGGGCCAGGTGCATCCGCGTGCGCAGATCACCTTCGACATCCTCATGCGCGAAGGTTTCGAGACCGATCACTACATCGATATTTTTGACGGTGGTCCGACCTTGCATGCGCGGGTGTCGAGCATCCGTTCGATTGCCCAGAGCCGTGTAGTACCGGTCAAGCTCGATAGCACCGTGGTCAAGGGTGGGCGTCCGTACCTGGTCTGCAACGGCCAGCTGCAGGATTACCGCGCGGTGTTGCTGGAGCTGGATTGGGTGCCTGGCAAGCCGGTCACCCTGAGTCTTGAAGCCGCCGAAGCCCTGGGCGTCGGTGAAGGCGCCAGCGTGCGCCTGGTTGCGGTTTGATCCCTGCGGTTTGATAACCGAGCACCCCCAGGAGTTTCGCGGCAGGCCAAAGGCCGCCGCCCGAGGAGATAGCATGATCGTTCGTCCCGTACGCAGCAGCGATTTACCTGCGCTGATCGAGCTGGCGCGCAGCACCGGCACCGGCCTGACCACCTTGCCGGCCAACGAGGAGCGCCTGGCGCACCGGGTCAGCTGGGCCGAAAAGACCTTCCGTGGCGAAGCTGAGCGTGGCGACGCAGACTACTTGTTCGTGCTGGAAAACGACGACGGCGTGGTGGTCGGTATTTCCGCCATTGCCGGTGCCGTCGGCTTGCGTGAGCCCTGGTATAACTACCGGGTCGGGCTGACCGTCAGCGCCTCGCAGGAGCTGAACATCTACCGCGAAATCCCCACGCTGTTCCTCGCCAACGACCTGACCGGCAATTCCGAGCTGTGCTCGTTGTTCTTGCGCAGCGACCATCGCAGTGGCCTCAACGGCCGCCTGCTGGCCAAGGCGCGGTTGCTGTTCATCGCCGAGTTTGCCGAGCTGTTCGGCAACAAGATCATCGCCGAGATGCGCGGTATGTCCGATGAGCAGGGGCGTTCACCGTTCTGGGAAAGCCTGGGCCGACACTTCTTCAAGATGGAGTTCAGCCAGGCCGATTACCTGACCGGTGTCGGCAACAAGGCGTTCATCGCCGAGCTGATGCCCAAGTTTCCGCTGTACACCTGTTTCCTCTCCGAGGATGCGCGCAACGTGATCGGTCGCGTTCATACCGACACCGAGCCTGCCCTGGCGATGCTCAAGAGTGAAGGTTTCAGCTACCAGGGTTACGTCGATATTTTCGACGCCGGTCCGGCAGTGGAATGCGAAACCAGCAAGATCCGCGCGGTGCACGACAGTCAGGCACTGGTGCTGGCCGTCGGTACCCCTGGCGACGACGCCACGCCATTCATCATTCACAACCGTAAGCGCGAAGAGTGCCGCATCACTGCAGCACCGGCGCGCCTGGCGGCCGGTACCCTGGTGGTCGATCCGTTGACCGCAAAACGCCTGCGCCTGAGCGCCGGTGACCAGGTGCGTGCCGTGCCGCTGTCTGCTGCCCGGGAGGCCAAATAATGACGACTCACTTTATTGCCGGCAGCTGGCAGGCAGGGCAGGGCGAAGCACTGCAATCGCTGGATCCGGTCAGCCAGAAGGTAGTCTGGCAAGGCCAGGGTGCTAGCGCTGAACAAGTCGACGGCGCGGTCAAGGCTGCGCGCCAGGCCTTTGCCGGCTGGGCACTGCAGTCGCTGGAAGCGCGGATCAGTGTGCTTGAAGCCTTTGCTGCAGCACTCAAGGCTAACGCTGACGAGTTGGCGCACTGCATCGGCGAAGAGACGGGCAAGCCGCTGTGGGAAGCCGCTACCGAAGTGACCAGCATGGTCAACAAGGTCGCCATCTCGGTGCAGAGCTATCGCGAGCGCACCGGTGAGAAAAGCGGTCCGCTGGCTGATGCCACCGCTGTGCTGCGCCACAAGCCTCACGGTGTGGTAGCGGTGTTCGGTCCCTACAACTTCCCTGGTCATCTGCCTAACGGTCACATCGTTCCGGCGCTGCTGGCGGGTAATACCGTGGTGTTCAAACCTAGCGAGCTGACCCCCAAGGTTGCCGAGCTGACGGTCAAGTGCTGGATCGAAGCGGGCCTGCCAGCGGGCGTATTGAACCTGGTGCAAGGCGCCCGTGAAACCGGTGTGGCCCTGGCGGCCAATCCGGGCATCGACGGCTTGTTCTTCACCGGCTCCAGCCGCACCGGCAACCTGCTGCACCAGCAATTCGCCGGACGCCCGGACAAGATCCTGGCCCTGGAAATGGGCGGCAACAACCCGCTGGTGGTTGACCAGGTCAAGGACCTCGACGCTGCGGTCTACACCATCATTCAGTCGGCGTTCATCTCTGCCGGCCAGCGCTGCACCTGCGCGCGCCGCCTATTGGTTCCGCAGGGCGCGTGGGGCGATTCGCTGCTCAAGCGCCTGGCTGAAGTGTGCAAGAACATTTCTGTCGGTGCTTTCGATCAACAGCCTGCACCGTTCATGGGCTCGGTCATCTCCCTGGCTGCGGCCAAGGCGCTGCTCGATGCTCAGGCTCATTTGCTGAGCAATGGCGGTGTTTCGCTGCTGGAAATGACCCAGCCGCAGGCTTCGGCAGCCTTGCTGACCCCGGGTATTGTCGATGTTACGGCGGTGAGTGAGCGCCCTGACGAAGAGTTCTTCGGTCCGCTGCTGCAGGTCATTCGCTACAGCGATTTCGACGCGGCCATCGCCGAAGCCAACAACACCCAGTACGGTCTTGCCGCCGGCTTGCTGTCCGACTCCCATGCGCGCTACCAGTACTTCTGGCTGCAAAGCCGTGCGGGCATCGTCAACTGGAACAAGCAACTGACTGGCGCTGCCAGCAGCGCGCCATTTGGTGGCGTGGGTGCCAGCGGCAACCACCGTGCCAGTGCCTATTACGCGGCCGACTATTGCGCTTACCCGGTAGCCTCGCTGGAGACCGCCAGCCTGACCCTGCCTGCCACGCTGACGCCAGGCGTCTCCCTATAACAAAAGGTCCACGGAGCCTTGCCGATGAAATCGTTTGAAGTGAACTTTGATGGTCTGGTAGGACCGACGCATAACTACGGCGGGCTGTCCTACGGTAACGTTGCCTCGCAGAGCAACAGCCAGCAGGGCTCCAACCCGCGCGAAGCCGCGCGTCAGGGCCTGGCGAAGATGAAAGCGCTGATGGAGATGGGTTTCCAGCAGGGCGTACTGGCGCCGCAGGAGCGTCCGGATGTCGGCGCGCTGCGCCGTCTGGGCTTTTCCGGCACTGATGCCGAGGTGATCCAGCGCGCCGCCAAAGAAGCGATGCCATTGCTGGTCGCCAGTTGCTCGGCGTCGAGCATGTGGGTGGCCAACGCCGCTACGGTCAGCCCGAGTGCCGACACTGCCGACGGGCGCGTGCATTTCACCGCCGCCAACCTCAACTGCAAATATCACCGCAGCATCGAGCACCCGACTACCAGTCGCGTGCTCGGCGCTATGTTCGCCAACCAGCAGCACTTCGCCCACCACGCCGCGTTGCCGGCGGTGGCGCAGTTCGGTGATGAAGGTGCGGCCAACCACACACGCTTCTGCCGCAGCTACGGCGAGGCGGGCGTGGAGTTCTTCGTCTATGGCCGCAGCGCCTTCGACAACCGCTACCCTGCACCGCAGAAGTACCCGGCCCGCCAGACCCTCGAGGCTTCCCAGGCGGTCGCCCGTCTGCATGGCCTGAGCGAGGAGGGCGTGGTTTTTGCCCAGCAGAACCCAGCGGTAATCGACCAGGGCGTGTTCCACAATGATGTGATTGCAGTCGGCAACGGCGAGGTGCTGTTCTACCACGAAGACGCCTTCCTCGAGACCGAGGCGATGCTTGGCCAACTGCAGGCTAAACTGGCTAAACGGGGTGGCAATTTCAAGGCGATCTGTGTGCCACGCTCGGCTGTTACGGTAGAGGATGCGGTGCGTTCGTACCTGTTCAACAGCCAGCTGCTGTCCCGTGCCGACGGCTCGATGCTGCTGATCGTCCCGGAAGAGTGCCGCAACAACGAGCGGGTCTGGGCCTATCTGACGGCGTTGACCGGCCAGGGCGGACCGGTTGCCGAGGTCAAGGTCTTCGACCTCAAGCAAAGCATGCAGAACGGCGGTGGCCCGGCGTGCCTGCGTTTGCGCGTGGCACTCAATGAAACTGAACTGGCAGCGGTCAATCCAGGGGTTATCATGACGGCGTCGCTGTACGACACCCTGACCCAATGGGTCGACAAGCACTACCGCGACCGCCTGAGTGAATCCGACCTGGCGGACCCGCAGTTGTTGCTGGAATGTCGTACGGCACTGGATGAACTGACCCAGATACTAAAACTGGGTTCGGTCTATCCGTTCCAACTCCAACCTTGAAAGAGAATTCGACTATGTCCGACGCCCTGCAGCTGATCCTT
The DNA here is from genome assembly GCF_049310525.1 of Pseudomonas sp. GZD-222. NCBI lineage: Bacteria > Pseudomonadati > Pseudomonadota > Gammaproteobacteria > Pseudomonadales > Pseudomonadaceae > Pseudomonas > Pseudomonas sp. GZD-222. Next base: position 1,370 of record NZ_JBMOWO010000072.1, on the reverse strand, counting down.
GAAGATGACGATGGTACCCAGCTGGAAACTTCCTGCACCCGCTTCGCAGTGGTCTGGCAAGGCAAGGAGGTGTGGATTCAGCAGGATGGCCGTGGTCAGCTGCTGATCGGTGTCGACGTCGAAGAAGACGACGCTGAATACGCCAACCTGCTGCTGCGTCCGCTGGCCACCAACCTGGTCAGCCTGCAGCTGGAAATGGAACCGGCTGATGCTGGCGACGATGATGATCACGTTCATGGTCCCGACTGCGGCCACCATCACTAAGGAATAGCCCATGCTCGCCCTCGGCAAACTGCTCGAACTGACCCTTGCCGGTCGTGAACCGGCAGAGAAGACCCAGCTGACTGTCGACGGCGTGCGCATGCGCTGGCTTGGCGAAGGCGCACTTGAAGTGCGCCCTCCCGAGGCCCGTGACAACGGCATGGACCTGCTGCTGTCAGCGGGTATTCATGGCAACGAAACTGCGCCGATCGAGTTGCTCGACGAGCTGTTGCACGGCATCGCCAGCGGTGAGATCAAGCCGCGGGCGCGGATTCTGTTCCTGTTTGGCAATCCCGATGCAATCCGCAAGGGAGAGCGTTACATCGAGCAGGACGTCAATCGCCTGTTCAACGGACGGCATGAGCTTTCCAGTGGTTCCGAGGCGCTACGTGCCTGCGAGCTGGAACGTTTGGCCGCCACCTTTTTCAGTGTCCCCGGACGTACCCGGTTGCACTACGATCTGCACACTGCCATTCGTGGCTCGAAGATCGAGCAGTTCGCCCTGTATCCGTTCAAGGAAGGTCGTCAGCATTCGCGTAAAGAGCTGGCGCGCTTGCGTGCGGCAGGAATGGAAGCGGTGCTGCTGCAAAGCAAGGCATCGGTCACCTTTACCGCCTACACCTATGAAACCCTCGAGGCCGAAGCGTTTACCCTGGAACTGGGCAAGGCACGTCCTTTCGGGCAGAACGCGCAAGTTAACCTGGAGCGGCTGGAGACCCGTCTGAAGCAGATCATCGAAGGCAATGAGCCTGAGGAGCCGGAAGCGCTGGACGGCTTGCAGCTGTTTAGCGTGGCTCGTGAGATCATCAAGCACAGTGACAGTTTCCACCTGCATCTGCCGGCGGATATCGAGAACTTCTCGGAGTTGTCCAAGGGCTATCTGCTGGCTGAAGACCTGAGCAGTACGCGCTGGATCGTCGAGGAGGAGGGGGCTCGGATCATTTTCCCCAACCCGAAGGTCAAGAACGGTTTGCGTGCGGGGATTCTGGTGGTGCCGACCACGCCCGACCAGTTGGCTTGATTGTGGGAGCGGGGGGGGGGGGGGGGGGGGGGGGGGGGAGGGGTGGGGGGGGGGGGGGGGGAAAAAAACAAACACACACCCCTACGCC